>JAHEEY010000508.1 GCA_024640485.1 Chloroflexota bacterium
CCGGAACCTTCGAAATAGCCGTCCTCGGTCCATCGTTCCACGTAGGTGTCTCCTGGGCAGAGGGCATTGACTCGAATCCCCTCGTGGGCATGGTCCAGAGCCATGGACCGGCTGATCTGAACCACGGCGCCCTTGCTGGCGGCATAAGCCAGGGCATCCCGGGCGCCGACAACCCCCCAGTCGGAGGCGATATTGACAATGGAAGCAGCGTTGGAACGGCGTAGATGGGGCAGGGCCAATCGGCTCATGCGCCAGACGGCGGTGACGTTGATGTCAAGGGTCCGGGCCCAATCTTCTTCGCTGATGCTTTCGGCGTTACCGCTGGTGACGATACCGGCGTTATTAACTAATATGTCCAGGCCGCCGAAATGGGTGACGGTTTCATCTACCGCCCGGACGCAGTCGGCCGACACGGTGTGATCCGCGGGCAGAAACAGGGCCTTGCCGCCCGCCGCGCCGATGGCTTCCTGGACCTGCCGTCCGCGATCAACCCGCCTGCCGGTGAAGGCTACCTGGGCGCCCTCCGAGGCCAGCCGCTGGGCAATGGCGCGTCCGATACCAGAGGTGCCTCCAGTCACCAGGGCGACCATTCCAACTAGTCTTCCATTCTCTACCATATCGTCTGCCTCACTGTCGGTGAACAACTGCTGTCTCCCAAATAAGAGCTTGACTCAAATTCGCCGCTAAACAGATCGAGTCAGGCCGCCGTCGACACGAATGCTCTGCCCGGTGATGTAGCTGGCATCATCAGAGAGCAAGAACTGCACCGATGCGGCGATTTCGGCTACGGTGGCGTATCGTTTCATGGGAATGCGCTCAACAATTGCCTCCGATGTGGGATAGCTGTCGACGAAACCAGGCAAGATATTATTCATGCGGATTCCGGCGGACGCATATTGGTCGGCGTACAGCTTGGTGAAGCTGGAAAGAGCGGCGCGCAGGCTGCAGGAAACGGGGAACCCAGGGTCTGGCTCAAAGGCGGCGAAGGTGGAGATGTTGACTATGGCGCCGCCTCCCTGACCCTCCATGATCGGCGTCACCAGTTTCGCCATGCGGATCACGTTCAGCAGCACCAGATCCAAGCCTGCATGCCAGCTTTCATCAGAGATTTCCAGCAGCGGCCCCTTGGGGGGATGACCGGTGTTGTTGACCACGGCATCAATCCGGCCGTAGGTTCGCATAGCCACCTCCACCAGCTCCTTGAGCGCCGCGGGGTCAGTGACTGATCCGGTGATGCTGATGCCGCCCAGGGCATCGGCGACGATCTTGGCGCCACCCGAATTGGAAAGCAGGGCGAGCCTATAGCCGGCGGCATGCAGCCGTTCAGCGGCCGCCTTTCCCATGCCTTTGCCAGCGGCGGTGATCAGGGCAACTTTCTTGTTTGTCAATGGGAAACTCCTTAACTGCTGCGATGTGAATCTGGTGACACTGCCACCATAAGTTCAATGTGAGTGATTGCAGAAAAATCGGTCATTACACCTCTCCAGGCCCGTATGACCAATCTTGAAAATCATGTCTTGACGTAGCGGGGATAGGTTCGCTTGGCGGCATCCGCGTTGTCCAGGGAGATGTCTATGGTCAGGAACGGCTGGTCCGGTGTGGTGACACCCAGGATTTCACCAGCCTCAGGTTCGATGATCCATCCGTTGGCGCCGTATTCGGCTCCCAACGGCGAGCTTCCAGCGATGTTGGACGATAGGCAGTAGGCACCGGAAACCACGGCAGCGGCTCTGCCGCCGACGATCCACTTCTGGACATTTTCCATCAGGGTGGCTCTAGGTACCAGCAGCAGCTGCACGCCGGCTTCGGCGTAATCCCGGGCGTGGCGGGTGAACCACATCTCGGTACAGATTAAGAACCCGATCTTGCCAACCGGTGATTCCACCGCGAGAAAGTCTCCTTCCCCTCTGCGGCACCAGGTCGCTTCCCAGAAAAACTCTTCATCAGGTAGATAATATTTGCGGTGAATTGGCCGGTACCCGCTGACAGCATCCCAGAGGAAAGCTTCGTTGTACGGCTGTCCATCTTCGATAATGGGCCGGGTGCCGGCGACGGTCAAATCGGGAAGCTCCGTGAAGCGGGCAACCCAGCGATCATGGGAGGCAACTGCGTGGGCCCACTGGTCTGGATTGGCGTTGGGAGAATCCGCCAGCCAGGTATGAAAAGGCATTTCCGGCAGGAGGAGTAAGTCGGACTGTTGGGCGGCGGCATGGGCCTTGAGGGAAGGCCACATCTCTTCCAGAACCCGCATATCGTTGTCAAGCTGGCACACGGTTACTTTCATCGAAGTACTCCAGGGCGGACCGGGCAGTTCTGCGGATAGTAGGCTTCCCTGATATGGGAAGATGCGCAGTCGGAACGGCAAAACTGATGTCGATTGTAGCAGGAAGGAAATGCACCTGCCAGTGGCGCGGGCGGCGCAGTCCAGCGGTTCCTTTTCTGACTCCAGTTTATCCGGCGGATCGGGTGATCGCCCTTTGACACCAGCCGTTCAAAAGTGCTATGGTATGGCGATGCAGCAAGATGCGGGCCCGGCGCAGCCGGCCAAGTTTCTAGTTCTCAGAGGTGGAAATGGGAGGCGGTGATATGACGATCTCTACTGTACTTGAAGTCGCCATCGGACTCATGCTTATCTACTATGCCCTGGGGCTGATTGTAAATTTGGCTGTGGGCGTGATCAAGAACCTCCTGGATATGCGGGCGGAGGCGCTGGAACCTGTGGTCAAACTGCTGCTGCAGACAGACGAAGATTGGCTGTTTCACCAGTTCATGGACAGACCGCTGATGCGCAACCTAATCCCGATAACCAGCAAAGCGTTTCAACTGGTCAATCGCCAGGATGGGCAGAGAAAGAGTTCCGAGATCCCGCCGGGTACATTCTCGCTGGCCCTGCTAGACACATTGGCCACGCCAGAGCTGGTGGCAAAAGGCGTTCGACGAGCGATCGAGCGGCTGGCTGCGGAACTGCCTGACGGCTCCGCAGCGATCATGGTGCCGCTTCAGGAATTGGAGGCGGCTGATCTGGCTAAAGGGCTGTCGGCAGCCATTGACCAGATGGCCGCTGGCCCTGTTCAGGATCGGCTGACCGAACTGAGAGATCTACTGGTAGGCAGGCCAGAGCAGCAGCTTGATCTGATCAGGGTAGGGGTGCAGGGCCTCCCGGCGAGCGGTGTCAAATCAGCACTTCTGAGTATGATCGATTTCAACATCAACGATGTTAAAGAGGTCAGGGGGAGATTGGAAAGCTGGTACGATGACATGATGAAGAACGTGACCCTGCTGTTTACCAAGACCGTGAGAAAGTGGGTTATCGCAGTCTCTCTTCTGATCACCCTGATTGTAGGCGCCGACAGCATCACCATCGCTCAAGCGCTGTGGGAGCAGCCCGCCCGGCGGGCAGCAGTGGCCGCCGCCGTGCCGGCGATGCTGACCGAATTCGGAAAGGGCGAGGC
>JAHEEY010000509.1 GCA_024640485.1 Chloroflexota bacterium
AACGGCGTGGGGTATGAGGTGGTGGGAGTGCTGGCGGCGTCGGGCGGCGGCTTCAACAACAACGACGGCACCGTCTTCATCCCGCTGTCCACCGCCCAGAGCCGGCTGTTCTCCAACCGCACCCGTGACGGCCAAAAGGCGGTCAGCTCTATCACCGCCCAATCCGCCAGCCCGGAGCAGGCCGACGACGCCGTCGAGCAGATCACCGAGATCCTGCGGACGGAGCATGATATCGCTTACGCCGACGACGATGATTTCACCCTGTTCAGCCAGAGCGACCTGCTGGCTACCTTTGATACCATCACCGCCACTATGACGGCGTTCCTGGGCTCCATCGCCGGCATCTCTCTGCTGGTGGGCGGCATCGGCATCATGAACATCATGCTGGTCAGCGTCACCGAGCGGACCCGAGAGATCGGCATCCGCAAAGCGGTGGGCGCCCTGAGACGGGATATCCTAGCCCAGTTCCTGCTGGAGTCGGTGGTCTTGAGCCTCATCGGCGGCAGTTTGGGCATCACCCTGGGCTGGTCGATTTCGGCGCTGGCGGGCAGCCTGCTGGACATCCCCACGGTCATCGATATCGGCACCGTTTCCCTGGCTACCGGCTTCGCCGGCGGCGTGGGGCTGGTGTTCGGGATTTATCCGGCGTGGCGGGCGGCGGGGCTGCGCCCCATCGACGCCCTGCGGTACGAATAAGCAGGCAGTCGGGCCGGGGTGTCAGCCGGAGCCCCGGTTGATTGTGAAATCGCGGCCGGCTGTGGTATAAGAACCCATGTCAAATGAACGGGTGCTGCTGGTAGATGATGATCGAGAAGTGGTCCGGCTGATGCGGGCTTATCTGGAGCAGGCCGGCTACCAGGTGCTGGTAGCCTTCGACGGCCAAAGCGCCTTGGCCAGCCTGCGGCAGGAGCCGGCGGACCTGATCCTGCTGGATTTGATGCTCCCCGACATGGACGGCTTCGACATCACCCGGACGGTGCGCCGGGAGCCGAAGCTGGCGGCGATCCCGATCATCATGCTCACCGCCCGAGTCGACGATACCGACAAAATCGTGGGGCTGGAGATGGGGGCGGACGATTACGTCACCAAGCCGTACAACCCCCGAGAGGTGGTCGCCCGGGTGCGGGCCCGGCTGCGAACCCACCAGCTGCCGGGACAGGCGCTGCTGCAGGTCGGCGGGCTGACCCTGGATCTGGGGCGGCGGGAGGCGCGGCTGGGGGAGCAGGTGATCGAACTGACCCCCACCGAGTTCAACCTGCTGCAGGTACTGATGAAACAAGCAGGGTACGTCTGCACCCGCAGCCAGCTGGTCAGCCGGGGGCTGGGTACCGATTACGAAGGGATCGACCGCACCCTGGACAGCCACATGCGCAACCTGCGCCGCAAAATCGAGCCGGATTCTAAATCACCCACCTACATCCACACCGTCTACGGCGTCGGTTATCGCCTGGAAGAGCAGCTATGAATCGATTATGGGTCCGATTGAGCCTGGCATTCGCCCTGGTGGTGCTGATCGTCATGTCGGTGATTGGGATCAGCGTGCGGGTCAGCAGCCAGCTGGGATTGGGGCAAGAGCCGGTGCCGCCGGAGGTGGAGGCGTTCTTTCGAGATCACGCCCGAGACGGCTCGCCGCTGGCCAATGTCACCGCGGTTCTGGTGGCGGTTGGGGTGGTGGCCATCGGCGCCGGCGCCTGGATGAGCCGCACATTGACCGCCCCTTTAGGCGAACTGGAGAAAGCGGCCCAGGCGATCGGCAAGCGGGATTTGAGCCAGCGGGTGACGGTGCAGGGAAGCGCCGAGATTCAGGCGGTCTCCATCGGTTTTAATGAGATGGTGGAGCAGCTGGACCAGGGGGAGCAGCTGCGGCGCAACCTGCTGGCGGACGTGGCCCACGAGCTGCGCAACCCGCTGCACGTACTGCGGGGCAACCTGCAGGCGATTCTGGACGAAGTGTTCCCCATGAACCCGGAAGAGATCGCCCGGCTGCTGGACCAGACCCGCCATCTGACCCGGATGGTCGATGACCTGCACGAGCTGGCTCAGGCGGAAGCGAAACAGCTGCCCCTGGACCGGAGGGCTGTGGATGCCGCGTCACTGGTGAAAGAAGCGGGCGCGGTGTTCAACTCGATGGCGGCGGAGAAGCAGATCAGCCTGCGGGTGGAGCTGCTGGGGGCGATGCCCACGGTGCAGGCTGATGCCGCCCGGCTGCGGCAGGCGGTGCACAATCTGCTGAGCAACGCCCTGCGCCACACCCCAGAAGGAGGCCAGGTGCTGGTGACGGTCCATCAGGAAGGGGAGCGGCTGCAGATAGCGGTCAGCGACAGCGGCGCCGGCATCGATCCGGCCCAACTGCCCCGGGTGTTCGACCGCTTCTACCGCACTGACAGCGGGCGCAGCCGGGACAAAGGGGGCACCGGCCTGGGGCTGGCGATCACCAAGGCGATTATCGAGGCCCATGAGGGGCAAGTGACCGCTGAAAGCCAGGGAAAAGGACAGGGCAGCCGCTTCGTGATCTCGCTGCCGCTGGATTAACCGCCGCGGCGGCAGCGGGCCGCGCTTTTTGTTCACCAGCGGCGGAAATCAATGGTATAATGAGCGGGCCAACGCTTGACGGGGATAGGGAAACGCGCATGGCTGGGCGTGCGCCGCACCCGGTTCTGGCTTTTGGGCTGAATCGACACAACATCATCGCCACGGCAGCCCGGGGTCGAAGCCGGGCATCAGGAAGGTGACAGGGGGACACCCCTGGCAGATCACGGCGTTGTCGACGCCGCCGATGAATCTTTCCCGAGCCGGTCATGGTAACGCCATCAATACCACAGCTTCACGCGCCAGACGCCTCTCCTATTGATCAATGGCGATCAGCGGCTATTTGTTGGATGGGAACTGGTTCATCGGAGCAGGAGCTGGCCCGGTGATCTGAGGGCGGCAGTGCCATGGCGACCAAATCAAAGTTAACCGTGCTGCTGGGCATCTTGCTGGGGTTGTGTCAGGGGGCGATCCTGGCCCAGGAACTGCCGGCTGTCAGCCAGATCCTGGCAGCGAACAGCGACGGCGACAGCACCCCCCTGGTCAGTGATGACGATTTCCCCCAATTGACCTTTGCATTCACACCAGTCGACCAGGCCGGACTGCCGGTCGCCGGCCTCAGCGGGGCCGACTTTCAGCTGCGTGACGGCCAGCAGCCGGTGGATGATTTCATCCTGGAGCCGTTCGCTGATCCGCGGCAGCCGATTTCATTGATGATCCTGCTTGATCTCGGTGGGGCGCTAGACCGTTATCGGGCAACGCTGACCGCCGCCGTCAGCCAGAGCTACCAGGGGCTGGAGCAGTGGGACGAGTCCGGGCTGATCGCTTTTGGCGGTCTTCGAGAGGGCTCCACCGTCTCCCTGGCGGCGCCGTTCCCGCAGCTGAACGGTGCCTTTGAATCCACATTTACCAATGACGAAGG
>JAHEEY010000510.1 GCA_024640485.1 Chloroflexota bacterium
GTTGGAAACCCTGCTTGGGGCAAAAGCTTTGGGGAAGTGAAACAGCATGGGCACCCGTGCCGACCATTCAAAGAAAGACATCTTGTACCACATGCCCCGCTCACCCAGCATCTCGCCGTGATCGGAGACAAAGAGGACAACGGTGTCATCCTTGAATCCAGCCGCTTCCAGGCCGTGCATCAGCTGCCCGACCTTGTCGTCGATGTAGCTGATCATGCCGTAGTAGGCGTGGCGGGCATTCCTGACCCGGTCGGGGGACTGCTGATAATGGTCCATGGCACAGACGTGATGGAGGCGCTGGCTGTGAGGATCTTGATCCTGCAGCGGGATTTCGGGAACCGCGGGCATATCGATCTCGTCGTGGCTGTACCGGTTCCAATATTCAGGAGTGATGGCAAATGGATCGTGGGGGTGGGTGAATGAGACGGTGAGAAAGAAGGGGCGGTTGTCAGCGGCCCGGGCTAAATCATTGATCTTGCGCACGGCGCGGAAGGCGACTTCTTCGTCATAATCAAGCTGATTGCTGGTGGTGCAGGTGCCGGCCTGGACGACACTGAGCATATTGTGATACCAGGTCGGCCGGGTCTGGAAGTTGTCCCAATCGGGCACCCAGCCGAAGTCTGAGGGGTAAATGTCGGTGGTCAGCCGCTGTTCAAAGCCGTGGAGCTGATCCGGGCCAACAAAATGCATCTTGCCGGAAAGGCAGGTCTGGTAGCCGGCGGCCCGCAGATAGTGGGCCATGGTGGGGATATCGGCCGGGAAATTGGCGGAATTGTCGTAGGCGCCAATGCGAGAAGGCAGCTGCCCAGTGAGCATGGAGAACCGAGAGGGTGCGCACAGCGGGCTGTTGCAGTAGGCATTTTCAAACAGCACACCTTCTTCAGCCAGGCTGTTTAAGTTTGGGGTTTTAGCGACGGTGTTGCCATAGAACGACAGTGCTGGCGCCGCCAATTGATCGACCATTATCAGCAATATATTCGGATTCGAACTGGACATAGATGTAGCCCTCCACTCCTCGTGCAGCAGTCAATTGCCAGAAAGGCGAAAGCTCCGTCAACCGCAGCTGAAACGGCAGAAGTACAGAAGAGGCCGCTGCTAAAACGGAACGTCAAGACGGGGGATTATACAGCGCACCGGGACCCTTCATCAACGGCAATAATCAGATGGGCAAATATCGGGCGTTATGGGGTGACCTGATGGCGGCCGTGCTATAATTCGGGCTGCCATCTCAGCCTGAAAGGAAGAAAGACGTATGCGACTGAAGCGATTGACGGCGATCCTGAAACTCAAGTGCCCTCACTGTCTGCAGGGCCAGGCTTACTCAAAGATCTGGAAAATGCATGAGACTTGCCCCCAATGCGGCGTCCTTTATGAAAGGGAATCGGGCTATTTCATGGTCTCCGTCTTTATCGGTTATGTGCTGGGCGCCGTGATTGCCATGCCGGTATTGATCGCGCTGTATTTCACCATCCAGCCGGACGTCACCGGATATGTGCTGGCGGCGACCGGTACCATCGTGCTGGCGACTCCGTTGATTTTTCACTACGCTCGGGTCATCTGGATGCATATCGACGAGCTGCTGGATGCCAGGGTGCCTCCAGCCGTTGACCCGCCAGAGCTGGCATAGCTGTACGGTTGGGTAGTGGGTACCAGCGGCGGCCGGGCAGCCGCGCTTGGGCTGGCGCTGATATTTCGTGTAGCTGTAGAGGTGTGTGTTGTAGGGGAAACTGGAGCGCTGACAGGAGTCTATGAAATTAACCATGCGGCCTCTGCAGACCGAGGATGATTTCTGGCGAATCAGGAACTTCTTGAGAGAGATATTCTTGCTGAACGGCCGGCATGAACTGGCCTGGCATGTGGCCCGGCTGGACTATTGGCGCTGGCACTTCGTCAATAATCTCGAAGTATGCAGCAGCCTCAAGGATGTGATCACCATTTGGGAGGGGGCAGGCGGCCAGATCGGGGCGGTTCTGCACCCATTCACCATGTCCGAAGCCTTTCTTCAGGTCCATCCGGCGCACCGTCATGCCGATCTTGAAGATCAGATGATCGCTCATGCCGAGCGAGTATTTGGGCCGGCGGATGATCATGGCAACCGAAGTATTTTTATCATGGCGGACGCGTCGGACAGCGTGAGACAGTCGGTTCTGGCAGGCAGAGGGTACCTGAAACGGCCGCAGCCGATCCATCGCTGGTGGAGAGAACTGGATGATGGCCTGGCCGGCGCGGTGGGTGTTCCGGGCTTCGACATTCGCTCCATGGGCGCTGAAGATGAACTGTCGGCGCGCAGCTGGGCGTCATGGCAGGCGTTCCACCAGGGAGAGCCTGCTGAGACCTACCAGGATGATGGCGGCGCCTGGTTTCTGAACGTGCAGTCGGCACCTCTCTATCGGCGGGACCTGGACATCGTCGCAGAGGCTCCAAGTGGAGAGATCGCAGCTTTCAGCACAATCTACTTCGATGATGCCACCCGCAGCGCGGTGTGCGTTTTGGTGGGCACCGTGCCGGAATACCAGCGGCTGGGACTGGGCAAGGCGGTCCTAGCCGAAGGGTTCAGGCGGCTGCAGCAGTTGGGTGCGACGCGGGTATTCGCCAACGGGTATGATCCTCCGGCAAGTGCCCTGTACCGGTCGGCCTTAGGCCGATTATCGCTATCCCACTCTTGGCAGAAACAGTACCGGCAGCCGGCGATGACCCAAACGAGTTAGGCCGCACTCCGAGCAATACATTCGCCAATCGAGACTCCCATCGAAACGCCTAGAGAGATGCTCCTTTGGGCAGACCCAATCAGGATGCGCATCGCGATACCAGCTGATTCTGGACCGTTGTCATCATGTTGGTGGCTTGCCGTACTCCCCTTTGATCGACATGAAGCTGCAAAAGTCTAGACGAGTGCTAGATCCGGCAGATCCCAAGGCGTGCGGCATCAGGTCGGGTCAGGTGGGCAGGGCTCCTAGACCGCGGCCGGGCCGACATACGTGGATATCTGTTTCCGGTGCCGAATGTCATCTCCGGCCGGATTGACTAGAGGGCAAAGGGCCAGAAGATGGGAATGATGATGACCAGGACAATCATCAGCAGTATCAACATCGGAAATCCCACTTTGATGTAATCGGCGAAGCGGTAGCCGCCGGGGCCCATCACCAGCACATTGGCTGGGTGCCCGACCGGGCTGAGAAAGCTGGCGGAGGCACCAAACGCGACGGTAACCATAAACGTATAGGGAGATACCTGCAGATGTTCGGCCGCGCTGAGGGCGATCGGGGCTAACAGCACGGCGACTACCGGGTTGGGCATAAATAGGGTAGCCAGTACCGACAGCAGAAAGATGACAGAGAGCATGAAGTGAGGGCCGAGGCCGCCGGCAGCAGCCACGATCCCTTCCGCCATCAAGGCGGCGGCGCCGCTGTTTTCCATGGCGATGCCTAAAGGCAGCATGCCGGCGA
>JAHEEY010000096.1:0-3526 GCA_024640485.1 Chloroflexota bacterium
GCCGGCGGGGGCGGTGCTGGCGCCTTCGTTGCTGAGGAGGTAACCGACCTGGCTTTCTTCCTGGTCATACCAGAAGGAGGTAAGGGTGAGATCGGGCAGGCTGGCGGCATCGATGACCTGTACGTTGAGGTATTCGGTCAACTCGCCGCCGCACTGGTCGGCGGTGACGGCAAGCTGCTTGGTGCCGGCGGTGGTCCAGCTGTATTCGCCGGTAGAGGTGGTGGAAGTACTGATGATATTGCTTTCGCTCTTGCCGGTGGCCTGCCAGGTGTAGGTGATGGGGGTGGTGGCGTTGGCCGGCGAGACAGTGGCGGTGAAGACGCGGGGGGTGCTGAGGGGCAGTACCACAGGGCCGTCGAGGGCCAGGCCGCTGATGGGGTTGGGGCAGCTGGGGGGCGGCTCGCTGATTTTGACCTGGAGGGTGTCGGAAACGGTCCCGCCGCAGTTGGTGACGTCGAGGGCGACGGTCTTGATGCCGGCGGCGGCCCAGCTGTAGCTGGTTTTGGCGGTGGTGACCGCGCCGGCGTGGTCGGTGGCGGTCCAGCTGTAGGTGAAGGGCGGGTCGGCGTCGCCGGGCTGGAGCTGGGCGGAGAAGGTGTAGCTGCTGTTGGTCAGCCCTTTGGTGGGGCCGCTGATATCGACGCCGGTGAGGGGGGCGCAGGGGGGCGGCAGCTGGGCATAGGCGACGGTGAGGACAGCGCGACTTTGGCTGGGGAGGGCGTAAAAGGTGGAGACATATTCATAGTCAGGATCTGAAGTCAGTAAGAAGCCGTGCTGTTCCACGGAGCCATCGCCCCAGTCGGAGACGATAGGGGTGACGTCAAAGAAGACCGATAGGTTTGGCCCGAAGCTTTCGGGAGTCGGGCCGCGGTTGGAGCTGGGCGGCTTGCTGCGCCAGGTTACTGTGGATTCGCTCCAGCTGTCCAGCAAGGCGTTGACATAGGGGCGATCGATGAGAGGCGCGGCTGGCCCGCTGCCAGCCAGGTTGTAGGCAAGATAGAGCTTCAGCGTTGCACTGATGACGCCGATGTTGTCGGGAAGGGGGGGGAAGCCGAGCAGGATCTCGCGGTAGGATGCGGGCGAGGTCATCTTGCCAACATCTAAAACGAACGATGAGCCGTAATTGGTGTCGAGCATCAGCGAGTCGACAAAGGTGTCTTTTTCAACCTGATAGGTGGTGCGGCGGTAGTAAGTTACCTCGAGCTCGGGGGCCTCACGGGTGGTGCGGGAGGCCCAGGAGAGGAGGCCGGGTTCGTTGGCGGCGGCGGGGATGAGCAGGATGCCGTGATCGGTAACAGTGCCGTCTTCCCAGGCGAGGACGATGTTGGAGACGTCGATGCTGGTGGTGCCGCTGGCGCTGTAGGCGACGGGCGGGTCGCTGAGATATTGGCTGCTGATGCCGGTGTTCCAGGTGATGGTGGTTTCGGCCCAGCGGCTGGTGATGGCGCGGGGGATGACGAAGAATTGGGGGGCATCGGGGGCCAGGGCGCGGGTGCCGCCGGGCTGCAGGTGGAGGACGGCGCTGGTGACGACGGCGTCAGCGGGGAGCTGGCGCATGTCGAAGTCGATCAGGGTCCAGGCGCGGAGGGCGCCGGTGAAGCCGAATTTGAGGTCGGCGGCGCTGCCGAAGTTGGCGGTGGGCCGGGCCTCGTCGACCCAGCTGTCTTTGCTGGCGGCAAGGGTGATGGTTTCTGAGTAGGTGACCGGCGGGAGTGGGATGGGGAGTTGGGGTTGGCGATTGACGGGCTGGTTGGCGGTTGGCATTGGGCCGGCGGCGACGGTGCTGCCAAGGATGCCGGCAGCGATGAAGGCGGCGGTCAAGATGGCGACAAGGATCAAGGATCGACGGGTCATGGCTCCCTCCTGGAGGCGCCTGAAGAAGGCGCGGGCATCAAGATTGAAATGGATGGCTCATCTGGTCATCGCGGCGCCCGGCTGGCGTGGCCCATGATGACCGTGTCCTGCCGCGCTGCGTGGAGGGAGGGGTTCAAACGCGGCCTGTGTCGCGGATTGTGATGTTTGGAACAGATGGGGATATGTTAGCAGATTCTGTGGCGGGAAATCAAATTAATTGGGGGCGGATAGGGAGGGCGAACTGGAAGGGCGAACACATGGGTTCGCCCGTACGTTAGCGGAAGCGATCTGGGTTCAGGACGGTGATGTCAATCTCGGTTGGCTGGCCGGCGGCAATCTGAGCGACGAGGCTGCCGGTGATGGGCGCCAATGAAATGCCGGAAGTGGCGTGGCCGGTGGCCACGATCAGATTGGAAAGGGACGCGGGCCGGCCGATGATGGGCAGCCCGTTGGGGGTGCAGGGGCGCTGGCCGCGCCAGATCTCCACCAGGTTGTCGGTCTCTACGGGCGAGACCAGGAAGCTGCGGGCACCGTTCAGGATGGCGTTCACCCGCCGCTGGTTAATTGAGAAGTCCATGCCGGCCAATTCCAGGGTGCCGGCATAGCGCAGGTTGGGGCCCAGGGGGGTCACGGCAACGCGGGTTTCTCCCAGGAGCATGGGCAGCCGCGGCCCGCCATCCGGCTGCTTGACGGTGATGCTGTATCCTTTGGCGGGCTGGACCGGCAGCCTGAGAGACAGCGCGCGAGCCACGTCCGGCGACCAGGCGCCGGCGGCCAGCACGATCTGGCCAGGATGAAAGTCGCCGCGGGTGGTTCGTACGGTGGTTACCTTGCCGCCGGCGACTTCGTAATCCAGAACTTCGGTATCAGGGCGCAGCGTCACCCCCATTTCCTCAACACGTTTCGCCAGCGCCTGCATGAAAAGGGCCGGATCCAGGTGGGCGTCGCGGCTGAAGTAGATGCCGCCGGCAATCTCGGGGGAGACCGCGGGGTCCATTTCGGCGGCGGCCGGGCCATCGAGCAGCCTCAGGGGTACGTCGAACTCTTGAAGCAGGCGCGCTTCCGCCTGGGCTTCTTCAAAGCCATGCTCGGTGCGGTACAGCATCAGCAAGCCCGCCTGGGTGTAGTGACAGTCGAGCCGCTCCCTGGCGATCAGTTCATGGTACAGATCCGCGCTGCCAAACCCCAGCTGCCGCTGAAGGGGCAGGGCAGCTCGCATGGTCTTTTCATTGCTGGCGGCCCGGAACTGCCAGGTCCAGCGGATGAGATCCCGGCTGAGACGGGGTTTGATGTAGAAAGGGCTTTCGGCATCGAGCATCCATTTGAGCCCCTGGGCCAGCGCCCCCGGCGCCGCCAGGGGAATCAGGTGGCCGGGGATGATAAATCCGGCATTGCCGTAGGAGGCGCCGCTGCCCATGGCGCCTTTATCGATCACGGTAACCTGCCGACCGCCCTGCGCCAGATAGTAAGCGGAACAGATGCCGATGGCACCGCCGCCGATGATCATGATTTCAGGATTGTTTGCCATTGACCGGTTTGCCTCCCACAGATGCCTTTGAGAACAGCGACTGCTTGATTTTATCCGCAAGTTCAAGGAGAGGGTATTTGGGGCAAAGAGCCGGGTTTTTCCAACCTGCCAACGGCCCGGGGGTGCGGGCAGGTGGGGCGAACA
>JAHEEY010000096.1:3626-12146 GCA_024640485.1 Chloroflexota bacterium
GCCTTTGAGAACAGCGACTGCTTGATTTTATCCGCAAGTTCAAGGAGAGGGTATTTGGGGCAAAGAGCCGGGTTTTTCCAACCTGCCAACGGCCCGGGGGTGCGGGCAGGTGGGGCGAACACGTGGGTTCGCTGGAAAGAGGGGCGAACACATGGGTTCGCCCGTACGGGGGAGCGGGGGAGCGGGGGAGCGGCTGAGCGATGGGGCGGGGGTAGACTATCGGTGGTGAATTTGTTATGGTATCTGGGTTAAAGCTGTGGGATTTCCCGGCTTAAGTTGTCACCGTGTTTTTGAAGACCTTTGTGTCAAGGAGAGAAGTATGTCACCGCAGTCGTCTAAATTGAAGGTCCTGCAGATTAGTAATGTGATCGCTTTGGTGGTGGTATTGATCGTCAATACGCTGTCGAATGTGCTGCCGCTGAACGGGCGGACGGCGGGTGAGATTTCGGACGCGCTGCCGTCTTATTTCACGCCGGCGGGGTATACGTTCTCGGTCTGGGGAGTGATTTACCTGGCGCTGATCGGGTTCGCGGTGTACCAGGCGCTGCCGGCCCAGCGGGAACAGCCGTTTCTGAGCAAAATCGGCTGGCTTTTCGCAGCCAGCAGCGCGGCGAACTCGGCGTGGATTTTCTCGTGGCATTATGGCGTCTACGGGCTGTCGGTGGTGCTGATGGTGGCGCTGCTGCTGACGCTGATCGGTATTTATGTGCGGCTGGATAACGGCCGGCGGCGGTCGGGGCGATCGACGGCGGAGCTGCTGCTGGTGCAGGCGCCGTTCAGCCTGTATCTAGCCTGGATCACGGTGGCGACGATCGCCAATATCGCCAGTGTGCTGGGGTATAACGGCTGGAATGGTTTTGGGATTGACGGACAGGTGTGGTCGGCGATTATGATGCTGACGGCGGTGGTGGTGGCGGGGCTGCTGCTGATCAGCCGGCGGGACCTGGCGTATGCCGGGGTGGTGGTGTGGGCGCTGATGGGGATCCGGTCGGCGTGGGCCGATACGGCGCTGATCGCCAATGTGGCGCTGATCGCGGCGATTCTGGTGGCAGCGCTGGCGGCGGCGGGCTTCCTGCGGACGCGGGGGGTGCCGGACGGGGCGGCCTAGACGGGCCGGGGAAAGTCTCAAGGGATCATCAAGTTCCTTACATATTCTCTACACAATCTCTTTGTATTCTTCTTATCAGTGATGAATTGAATAACGGACTGCCGTTGAGGCAGATAGAAAAATACAGGAGATTTTGAGATGTTTTGGAAAATTATTGGCGGCATTGGGGCGTTTTTGATGGTGGTGGTATTGGGGGCTATGGTGTTGGCGGCGGCTGGTGTCGCCGTGGTTGGCTCCACGGTCGGCTCTCTGGTCGAGAATATTGATGTGAGTTCGGTGGAAGTGACCGATGCCAACGGCAGGACGGAGATTATTGACGTGAATCGTTTTCTCTCTGAGTCGGGCCGGGTGGAAGTGGTGGGCGATAACGGAGAGCGGGTCACCATCGATGTAAATGTACCGCAGGTCACGGTTCAGGAAGCGGGCGAAGAGGGCTCCCGAGTAGTCATCGGCGGCGGATCAGGGATTGAAGGTATCTCTGAGGTACCCCAGATTCGTATCGACGGCCGCAGATTGGACAGCTTCGACGGGTTCTCCGTCGGGCGAGTGGTGGGCGGTTTCTTCCGGGCGATGATCAACCTGGCGCTGTTGACGGTAGTTGTTATCGGGGTCTGGATGGCGGTACGCAACAACCGCCGGCCGGTGATTAAGGAAAAGAGTGTCGACGCAGCGGCGTAATAATGACAAGAATGACAATTCAGAAAAGAGCCCGGAGGCAGCCGCTTCTGGGCTTTTTTTGTGTTTGATGAAGGTGGGATGAATGGGAGGCGGCGGTTCCAGGGGAGGAGAGGGGGCTAAGTAGCGGGGGAATGGTGATTGGGGGTTGGGGCGAGGCGGCTGGGAGAGATGGTTGGGATGAGCCGGATCGTTTGCCCCAGCCGCCTCGCCCGTACGGGGCGGCTTTATTTTCGGTATTTTCCTATGCTATAATGCAGGAAAGAGATCGGCCGAGTTGGCTGCTGGAGGGGGATGCTTTGCTTTTGCGGGCATTTCAGCAGCTACGAGCGCCTGGGTAGCCATCATGAGGCAAGAAGGTAATAGCGGGGCGCGTCTGCGTGCGTTCAGGCATCGTCTTACTCTGCTGGGCGTTTTGTTCAGCGTCGTTTTCTGGTTTCTGGAAAGCGGGATCAAGGCGGTGCTGTTCAATGACGGGCCGTTCATCAGACAGCTGGTGAACCCCAGTGGGGTTGAGATATGGCACCGGCTGCTGGTGATCGGCTGTCTGCTGGGATTCACCTTCTATGCCAGCCGCCTTTTGGGGCAGCGGCAGCAATTGGCAGAAAAGTGGGACGCCGACAATGAAGCGCACCGCCGGCTGCAGCGAAAGCTGGGGGCGCGGCTGTGTGAAGTAGAGGAGTCGGAGCGGCGGCGGCTGGCCCGAGAACTGCACGATCAGGTGGGACAGAACCTGACCGCTTTGGGGATTCAGCTGAATATCATCGACAGGCAGCTCTCTCAGGAAGATGGGAGCCAGGCGCATCAGCGGGTGGCGGAATCGTTGGCGCTGTTGGAGGATACGGGGGAGCGAATCCGCAGCGTGATGAGTGATCTGCGGCCGCCGGTGCTGGATGATTACGGCCTGGTCGCCTCGCTGAAGTGGTATGCCAGCCAGATCAGCCGCCGCGCTGAGTGTCAGGTGGAGGTGGCCGCCGGCGAAGCGGATATCAAGCTGCCGGAAAACGTTGAGAACGCCCTGTTCCGCATCGCTCAGGAAGCGCTGACTAATGTGTGCAAGCACGCCCAGGCCAGCCGGGCGTGGGTGAGCCTTGAGGTTGATGGGAAGGCGGCGCGGATGGTGGTGGAGGATAACGGGGTTGGTTTTCATCCGGCTGACCGGAAGCAGGCAGGGCCAAACTCAGGCTGGGGGCTGCTGATTATGGCAGAGCGGGCGGAGGTGCTGGGAGGCCGGTGCCGGGTGCAGTCGCTGCCGGAGATGAACGGCACCCGGGTGATCGCGGAGATATGCCTATGAGCATCACGGTATTCCTGGTTGATGATCACACGGTGGTGCGGGACGGCCTGCGGTTTCTGCTGGAAGCGCAGCCGGATATCCGGGTGGTGGGGGACGCGGCGGACGGCCGGAAAGCGGTGGCCGGCATCGCCAGTATTTGCCCTGATATCGTCTTGATGGATGTGACCATGCCGGAGCTGAACGGTATTGAGGCCACGGCTTATATTCATCAGGTCTCCCCAGTTTCCCAGGTGATCATTCTCTCCATGCATGCCAACGCCCAGCATGTCAGCCGGGCGATTCAGGCGGGCGCCCGCGGCTACCTGCTGAAGGAGTCGGCGGGGTCGGAAGTTGTGGCGGCGGTGCGGATGGTATATCGGGGGCACCGGTATCTCAGCCGCAAGCTGTCTGAGGCGATGATTGAGGAGTACCTGCTGCCGGCGAATGAGCGGGCCGAGGCCAGCCCGCTGTCCAGACTGAGCCTGCGGGAGCGGGAAGTGATGCAGCTCACGGTTGAGGGGAAGTCCAACGGCGAGATAGCGGAGATCTTGTTCCTATCCCGCAAGACGGTGGAGACGTACCGCAGCCGGCTGATGCGCAAACTGGAAATCCACGAAATCGCCAGCCTGGTCAAGTTCGCCATCCTGCACCAGCTGACCCCTGTCGAATAACCACACCCCCAATATGGGGGAACTCCCTACAAAGAGTGTCAAGCTTTCCTGACAAACGTCTGATCCCCAGTGACTATAATCCAGCGTGTGTGAAGCGAATCATACAGATTGTCGCCTGGCTCCAGCTGGGCCTGGGGCGGCAATCCCCGGAAGGGAGCCTAGAACATTGGGGAAGAAAACTGTACTCAGCGCGCTGATGTTGGCGATGCTGTTCATGCTGCCGGCGGCGTGGCTGCGGGCAGACGAACTGTCGCAGGACGAGCCAGCGGAAAAGGTAGATGTAGATTGTAGAGAGTGTCATTGGGATGTGTATCTGATCTGGGAGCAGAGCGCTCACGGCCGGGGGCTTTCATGCGGCCAATGCCATCTTTCCAGCGAGGAGGACCATGCCCGTCAGGGGCACGGGGCGCAGGGGGGCGCCAAGGCGTGTATGAGCTGCCATACCACCGGCTATGACGCCGAAACGGATACCTGGGAAGAAGATAATGTCCACTGCCACGCCTGCCATACGCCGGTGAGCGAAAATCACCCGGAGGATCCGATGCCTGTCAACCGGTCTGACGGGCTGTGCGGGCAGTGTCACATCCAGGCGCGGTTTGAGTGGCAGGAAAGCGCTCACGGTATGGCGGGGGTCAGCTGCGTCAGCTGCCACAGCCAGCACGCCACCGGCCTCAAATCGGCGACTATCTCGGACCAGTGCGCCATCTGCCATGAAGGGCGGACGGAAGGGTATTCTCACTCGATTCACAGTGATGCCGGATTGTCCTGCGCCAACTGCCATCTGGCGCCATTGACAGGGCCGGTGGGCGAAGGCAGCGCCCGGCGCAATCATTCGTTCCATGTGGCGGTGGAAACCTGCGTCGCCTGCCATGAACAGGGGCTGCATGATTACCCGATGGCGGCCAACGAGACGACGGCGATCACCTTTCTCCCCTCGCCGCCGGAGACCATCGATTCCATGGCTTCATCGATAGCGTTCGCGGTGAGCGCGGAGCCGCCGGAGGCGAACCCGCTGGGCTTTGTCGCCGTGGGAAGCGTGGCTGCCGGTGTGGGGATAGGGGGGGTGGTGGTGGGGCTGCTGTTGGTGCTGTTCCCCTGGGCCAGGTCCCGGCGGCGGAGGCCAACCCGATGAAGAATTATTCAGTTGAGCGGCGCAACTTACTCAAGGCGGCTGCCGCCGGCATCGCCAGCGTGATCTCTCTCCGCGTCAGCCGGGGGCTGCGGGCCTCTCCGCCCAGCGGCTCGTCGGAGCACAAATGGGCGATGGTGATTGATCAGAATCTGTGTATTGGGTGCGGCTACTGCACCCTGGCATGCCAGGCCCACAACGATGTGCCGCCGGAGTTTCACTGGAACCGGGTTATCCAGGCGGGGAAGGTGGGCGATCAGGATGTATTCCTGCCCCGACCCTGTATGCAGTGCGACCACGCCCCCTGTGTCAGCGTCTGCCCGGTCAGGGCCAGCACCAAACGGGCGGACGGCATCGTGATGATGGATTATGACCGCTGCATCGGCTGCCGCTACTGCGAGGTGGCCTGCCCGTACGGAGCCCGGGTGTTCAACTGGGAAGCGTTCGAAGGTGAAAACCCGGCAGTGCCGGAGTGGGGGCAGCCGGAGGTGAGCCGCCGGCCGCGGGGGGTGGTGGAGAAATGCACCTTCTGCTATCACCGCATCGACCGGGGGCTGGCCAACGGCTGGAAGCCGGGGGTGGCCCCGGAAGCGACGCCCGCCTGTGTGGTGGCATGTCCGGTGGGGGCCCGGGTGTTTGGGGATCTGAATGAGCCGGGCTCCAAGGTGAACCAGATGCTGGCGGCCAACCCTTACTTCCGCCTACGGGAGGATATGGGAAATGATCCGCGGGTCTACTACCTGCCCGCCAGCTGGGATGAACAAGATTATGAGAGCTAACTATTTGAAGAGGTTTCTGCTGATCATCTGGATCGTAGGGCTGCTGGTGATTATGGGGCTGGGAGCGGCGGCGGCGTTCCAGGTTTTTACTAAAGGGTTGGTGGTGACCAACCTCAGCGATTTGGTCCCATGGGGATTGTGGATCACCATCGATCTGTCGGCTATCGCCATGAGCGCCGGGGCGTTTTCCCTGTGCGCCGTGGTGTACCTGGTGGGATTGAAGCGGTACGAGCCGGTGGCCCGGACAGCCACCTTTATCGGCATCATCGGCTACAGCATGGCGATGCTCTGCCTGCTGATGGATGTGGGGCGGCCGGAGCGGTTCTGGCACGGCTTTGTTTACTGGAACACCCACTCGGTGCTGTGGGAAGTGACGATGTGCGTCGGCCTTTATTTTTCGGTGCTGCTGATCGAGGTGCTGCCGATCATCGGCCGGAGTGATTGGGCCCGGCGATCCTTTCCCAGATTGTCTGGCGTGATGCGGCTGGTACACCATGGCGCGCCAGTGCTGGCGTTCTTCGGCCTGCTGTTTTCGCTGCTGCACCAATCATCGCTGGGGGCGACCTACGCGGTGATCCAGGCCCGACCGGCGTGGTACCGGCCGAGCATCACGGTGCTGTTTATCTTCTCGGCGGTGCTGGGCGGCATCGCGCTGACCATCTTCGCCTCGATGCTGGCGGCGCGGCTGACCCCGAAAGCCAATGTGGATGACCGATTGCTGGATACACTGTCGCGGTTCATCGGCTGGTCGCTGGCGGCCTACCTCTATTTCCGGTTCTGGGACGCATTCGCGATCACCTATACGTACCAGCCGGGGAGGTCGGAGGCGCTGCAGATGCTGACGCAGGGCCGTCTGGCGTTCAACTTCTGGTTCGGCGAGATCATTTTCGGGGCGCTGATCCCGGTGATCCTGCTGCTCAACGGCCGGTTCCGCCGGAATCCGACGCTGCGGATGGCGGCGCTGGCGATGGTGGTCGGCGGGGTCGTCGCTTACCGCTGGGATATCAATATGGTGGGGCAGCTGATCGTCTTGACCTACCTGCCGCAGCAGATCCTGGCCCGCTACGCCGCGTACAGCCCCTCTCTGATTGAATTGGCCGCCGGCGCCGGAGTGATCGCCTTCGGGCTGCTGGCCTTTACCCTGGGGGTGCGGGGCTTGAATGTGGTCGACCACGCCCCCGCCCGCCAGCATGCCCCGAAGGAGGAGAGGCGACGCGTTCCCTCACCGGCCAGCGCCGATTGAGGGAGGCACGCCAGAGGCAATGTCGAAACGGACGGCGGAGCTCACCCACCCTGACAGCGGCAAGGCGGCGCGACGGGCCACCCGGACGCGTGTGGTGCTGGTAGATGACCACGCGATGCTGCGTGACGGCCTGCGCACCCTGCTGAATGCTCAGGAAGATATGAAGGTCATCGGCGATGCCGCCAACGGCCGTGACGCCCTGGAACTGATCCAGCGGCTGCAGCCGGATGTGGTGGTGATGGATGTGATTATGCCGGAGCTGAACGGCATCGATACCACCTACCGGTTGAAGCACAGCTGCCCGGAGGTTAAGGTGCTCATGCTCTCGGTGGTGGCTACGCTGGAACATGTGTCCCGGGCGATCCGCTCCGGTGCCAGAGGCTACCTGCTGAAGGAGTCAGCCGGAGAGGAACTGGTGGACGCGATCCGCGCTGTGCAGGATGGGCAGCGGTATCTGAGCGTGACGGTCAACGACCTGCTGATCAACCATTACCTGGAGGGGGAGGCATCGACGGGGGCTGACAGCCCTTTGTCCGCGCTGAGCCCACGGGAAAGGGAGACGCTGCAGCTGGTGGTCGAAGGGAAGTCAAGCAGCGATATCGCCGAAATCCTCTCTCTTTCACCCAAGACGGTGGAGACGTACCGCAGCCGGCTGATGCGGAAGCTGGCTATCCAAGACCTGCCGGGGCTGGTGCGGTTCGCTATCCAGCATGGGATTACCTCGCTGGATCCGCCCTCGCGGCCGCTGGCGGGGACGTGAGATTCCGCTGCAGGCGCCGCCGGGGCTGCCTCAGGAGTTAAGTGATGAAGTATTCCGCAGCTGACTCGAATCTTGCCCTGACAAACCAGCGGCTGAAGCGGCTGATCTATATGTCGGCGGCGCTGCTGCTGCTGGTGGTGACGGCGTTCGGCGGCTATTACTATTGGGACCGCTACGTCCATGTTGGCGACCGCTCCCCTCTGGAAATGGGGGCGACGAGCATGGAAGCGATAGTCCGGGAGAACCCGCAGGACGTGGAGGCGCGGCTGGCGCTGGCCCAGTATTACTTTGACAGCGGCGGCTATGCCGAGGCGATCGCGCTTTCGGAGGAAATCCTTGGCGCTTACCCTGATCAGGATGGGGCGCTGCTGATCGCCGGGGTCTCTTACGCGATGTCGGACCAGCCAAAAGCGGCGGCTGAGGCGCTGGGACGATTTGCCGACAGGCGTGACGGGGCAGCGATGTCGGGCTCCGATCGGATGTTGGAGACGGCACTCTATTTTCTGGGGGAGAGCCGCAACCGGATGAACCAGCCGGATCTGGCGATTGACGCCCTGAACAAGGCGCTGCGGATCGACAGGGCGGATGCTGACGCGATGTACCAGCTGGGGGTGGCGTACGGGCTGAAAGGGGAGCCGGCGCTGGCTGCGGCGCAGTACCAGCTGGCAACCCGATTTGTGCCGGACTTCTCCGAAGCGTACCAGGGGATGATCGCCAGCTACACCGCCCTGGGGCAGCCGGCACATGCCGCTTATGCCCAGGGGATGGCGGCGTTCTGCCGTCGTGATTTTGAGCGGGCCCGCAGTGAGCTGGAATGGGCCATCGGCGAGCTGCCCTACTTCCCCCCGGCGGCACTGGGGCTGGGGCTGCTCCATGAAC
>JAHEEY010000511.1 GCA_024640485.1 Chloroflexota bacterium
CCAGCGAGCCTTGTGCTGGAATGCGAGGGTGTATCCGATTGTTCAGCAGATCGAGCAGCATCTGGATTGTCTCCGGGCGCACTCCCGAATGTCCTAAGGCCAGCGTATTGGCCCTCACTAAAAGCATCGCCCGAACCACCTTCTGTGATAGATCGGCGCCAACCCCAACGGCATGGCTGCGAACCAGATTCACCTGCAGCTGCCTGACCTGCTCAGGTGAAATGATCTTGTCCTTAAAACGACCAAAGCCAGTGGTGATGCCGTATACAATTTTCCCGCTGCTGACCATCTCCACCACCGCCGCTCGCGCTCGTTCGATTCTTGGCAAGACCGCCGGGTCCAGGGTTACGTGTTGACCATCAGCCACGGCCACCACATCATCAAGCTTCAATTGTTCACCAGAGATAATAAGTGAGTCCATGGGGCTATTATAGGTCCATAATCTAAAGTTTTGTAGGCTAACGGGAGTTTTGCCTGAGCGGTAATTTTGTCCAGCGTGGGCCGGTCTAGCGCTCAGCGGGGGTTCGCCTTTTCCTCCACACCGATTATAATTGCCCCATGCAGAATCAATGGGAAAACATCATCGGGCACCAATGGGCAGCGCAGCTGATGGCCTCTGCCATTGAACACAATCGGCTTGGCCACGCCTATCTGATCACCGGGCCCAGACAAGTGGGCAGAAGCACGCTGGCGCGCACCTTTGCCCAGGCAATCAACTGTGAGTCACCCTCCCCTGAGCTGCGCCCTTGCGGCCAATGCCGCAGCTGCAGCTTGATCGAGGCCAATCGGCACCCCGATGTACGCATTGTTGAACCAGAAGCCAGCAGCCGGGGCAAATTGACCCTTAAGATTGAGTCCATCCGGGAACTGCTGCACGATCTGAATCTGGCCTCCTACGAAGCCAAATACAAAGTTATCATCCTAAAAGAATTCGAAGCGGCTACCGCGGGGGCAGCCAACGCCTTCTTAAAAACCCTGGAAGAACCGCCGGCAAATGTGATCTTGATCTTAACGGCCAAAGACGCCGATACACTGCTGCCCACCATCGCATCGCGATGCCGCACGATTGGATTGCGCCCCCTGCCCCCAGAGCTGATCGAGAGGAGCTTGATCAGCCGCTGGCATGTCGACGAAGATGATGCCCATTTGCTGTCCAAGCTGGCTGATGGGCGGCTGGGGTGGGCGGTGCAAGCGGCGAAAGATCAGTCCATGTTGGCAGCGCGAGAACAGCAGTTGGAGCAGCTTTATTCGGCCCTCGACGGCAACCGAATCACCCGCTTCTCTATCGCTGACAAAATGGCCAGGAAGTCGGAAACAATCCCTGAAATTCTCAAGAGCTGGCTGAGTTGGTGGCGAGACGCCGTCCTATTGGGCCAGCAAGCGGCAGGAGACCAAGGGATTGAGCTGGCAATCAGCAATATCGACCAGCGCCGGCGGCTGGACCAGATGAGCCGTAAAGCAGCGCCAAAACAGCTGTACGCTTGTTTCGAGCAGACCAACCAGGCGCTGTGGCAGTTGGAACACAACGCCAACACCAGGCTTGTACTGGAGAACCTGTTTTTGACCTATCCCCTTTAACCGACAACCTTTCGCAAGCATTTAGGCGGAGCAGATCATCGCCGAGCGATGGACTTCTACGGCAAATGTCAGACCGTTGGAGCTAATTTCATGGACACGACTTTCACCGATTCTCTACTTCAATTCGCACTGGATGCTGTCTGGCAGGCGGGACGGATTACCCTGGGACACTTCCAAACCCAACTGTCAACCGAGCGCAAATCGGACAATTCCGCGGTGACGATTGCCGACAAGCAAGCGGAAGAGAAGATTCGCCAGCTAGTGATGGCGCGCTGGCCTGAACACGGCATCATCGGCGAAGAGTACGGCGACATTAACCCGGACGCCAAATTGAAATGGATCATCGATCCCATTGACGGCACCCGTTCCTTCATCTGCGGCGTGCCATTATACAGCACGCTTTTGGCAGTGCTGGATGGTGATCGGGCCATATTGGGCGTCATCCATTTACCCGCTCTCAACGAGACAGTGTACGCGGTGCGGGGGCAGGGATGTTATTGGAACGGGCGGCGCGTCCATGTGTCGTCGGTTGATAAGCTGGAAGATGCCGCGCTGCTGATCAGCGGACTGGATCATTTCCAGACCCCTTCCCAAGCGGAGGGATGGCAGCGGCTGGTTGACGCCACTTACACCCAACGCACCTGGGGAGACGCCTACGGCTACGCCCTGGTCGCCACTGGCAGAGCGGAAATCATGGTTGATCCAGCCATGCACCTGTGGGACAGCGGTCCGCTTCAGGTGATACTGGAAGAAGCCGGCGGGACTTTTACAGATTGGAAAGGCAATCCCACTATCCATGCCGGGGAAAGCATAGCCACCAACGGCAAGCTTTTCCAGCAAGTCATGGACATGCTGCAGCCAACGCATCTTCACTGACGCTGCCTCGCTCGTCTGCCTGGTGAACAGAAATAGACGCCGGCGCACAGCGCAGCGCTCAGTTGCACAGGTATCCGCGGCCCCCCGGCAATCGCTGTCAAGCGATCACCCCGATCTCCGTCTCGGTTGTAAAGCATCCTGCCATACCCTATAATGCTTTCATAACCCCTGCTTCTTTCGGGGCCGTTTATTTTGGACATCGCAAGGAGTTTATCAGCCGTGATCCCACAAATTGATATCGAGAATATGATTGACTTCATGACCGATCTGTTGAACATCCCCAGCCCAACCGGGGATACGGATCGGGCCATACAATTTGTAAAAGAGTTTTTCGCGAACACATTCAAAGATCAGCCGATTTCACTGGTAATCACGCCAAAGGGAGCGCTGGTCTGCACCTGGGAAGGTAGCCGCAGCGACGCACCGCGGGCCCTCACCGCTCATGTAGACACCCTGGGCGCTATGGTGAAAGAGATTAAGTCCAATGGGCGTTTAAAAATGACCCAGCTTGGCGGCTGGAGCTGGACTTCAGTGGAGGGAGAAGGGGTAACTATCTTTGCCAGCAACGGCAACGAATTCCGCGGCACTATCCTGCCAACGACTGCTTCCATCCATGCCCATACCAGCAAAGAACGAACTGATCCTCGCACTGACGAGACCATGGAAGTTCGAATCGATGCCAGGACCGATTCGGTAAAAGAAACTCGCGAATTGGGCATTCGTGTCGGGGATATCATCGCTTTTGATCCCCGGGTGGAATGGTCCGACAGCGGCTTCATCCGCTCCCGCCATCTGGATGACAAGGCCAGTGTGGCTGCGATTTTCGGGGCCATGAAGGCGATGATGGATGCCGGCCTGCAGCCGGTGCAGCGGACAACGATCCACATCAGCAACTACGAAGAGGTTGGGCATGGAGCCGCGGCCGGCTTTCCAAATGATTTGACCGACCTGCTGTGTGTCGATATGGCGGTTGTGGCGCCCAAGCAG
>JAHEEY010000512.1 GCA_024640485.1 Chloroflexota bacterium
GGCCGCCGCCCAGCCATTCGATCAGAGACAGCCGCTCGTGGAGGAACAGCAGCGACCATAGGACCGATAGCAGCGTCTCCAGCGGCACGGTCATGGCCACCTGCCCGCTGCCCAGCTTGCGGATGGCGCCAAACATGGTCACCCGAGCCAGGAAGGTGCTGATCAATGCCAGGGCGATGATCGCCGACCAGCCGACCGGGCCGGGCGGCTGCCAACTGCTGCCGTCGATCAGCCACCAGCCAGCACCGATAATGTTCATGCCCAGCACCATGTAAAATGTGATGGTCCAGGCGTGGTATTCCTGCAGAAACCACTGGATGCTGACCAGCTGGACGGCAAATACGAACACCGTGACCAATACCAGGGCCGCCCCAGTCAAGTCGACCTGACCGGCAGGGCCGATGAGCAGAAACGCGCCGCCGATTCCCAGCAGCAGCCGGACCCCGTGCCGGCGGGTCATCGGTTCTCCTCGGAGGGCCAGCATCATGATTACCACCAACGGGTTCAAGGTGTAGATCATGGAGGCGATGGACGCCGGCAGCCGCAGCAGCGAGAGAAAAAAGGCCAGGAAACCGAAGCCGTTGATCATCCCGGTGCCCACGGCGATAGCAAAGCCGCGGCGGTCGATCCGCAGCCGCGAACGGTCGGCCAAAAGCATGAAGCCGCCAATTAGCAGCAGCGACAGGCCCATTCGCACCGCCATCAGCTCAGCCGGAGGCACGCCATGCAGCAGCGCCGTCTTGGCTACCGACGGAGCGATGCTGAAGCTGACCGTGGCGGTCAGTGCCAGCAGCCAACCCAACCAGGGTGATCCGGCCCGCTGGCCAGCCCCGTTAGGAGATGGAGCCAATGCCGTAGGCGCCATGAAGTGTCTTCCCTTCCGCGAAGCGGCCCATGCGGTACATGTCGATGGGCACCCGTGGAGGCTGCCCCAAGATCAGCTGGGACAAACTCTCACCAATAGTCGGAGCCAGCTTGAAGCCGTGGCCGCTGAAGCCGACGGCGACGTAAAGCCCGTCATGCCCGTCGACGCCGCCGACGATGGGGTTCCAGTCGGGGGTGATGTCGTAGGGGCCGGTCCAGCCGGCGGTGAACTGGGCGTCGCTGAAGCTGGGCATCCGGTTGGCCATCAAGGCGCCGATGCGCTCCACATGGGCCATATCGACGTTGTCCCTCAGGCTGTCGGGATCGTCCAGCGGATCGCCGTGGTCGCCGGTGCCCACCAGCACTACCCCGCCGGTCTCGGATCGGAAATAGATCTTGTCCTCAGTGGTCAAATCTTTGACGATGGGGTAATCCAACTGGTACGGCGTATTGACCTTCAGGGTGATCACTTTGTGCCGGCTGTTGACGTAGGGGAACTGTACCCCGATCATCTTTCCCAGGTCGTGGGTCCAGGGGCCGGCAGCCATCAGAATCTGCGGCGCCTGGAACTGCCCCTGGTTGGTCTGCACCGTCTTCATGCCGCCGTCCAGGGTGATGCCGGTGACCTCGGTGCCGGTGATGATCTCGGCACCCAACGCTTTGGCCCGGTTGGCGAAGGCGGTGGCGGTGAGATACGGGTCGACATACCCCGCCTGGCTGTCGTAGCCGATGACACCCACATCATGAAAACTCAGCAGGGGGTGCTTCTCAGCCGCTTCTTTGGCGGTCAGCACCGCGGTGTCGATGCCGTACTTGTTCTGCATCCGGAACACCGTCTCCATCGGCTCCTGGTGAGACTCGGGGCCGACGATAAGGTAGCCGGTGCGCCGCCAGCCGACCTCGCCGCCGACCCGATTGTCAAAGTCAGCGAAAATCTTGAGGCTTTCCACGGCGTGGACCATGTTGGCCTCGACGGAATAATGGGTGCGCACAATGGCGCACGATTTGGCAGTGCCGCCGGAGCAAATGTCGCCCCGCTCCAGCAGCAGTACTTTCTGGCCCCCTGCCTTGGCCAGGTTGTAAGCCGCGGAAGTGCCAATCACCCCGCCGCCTATCACGATCACGTCAGCCGTTTTCGTCATGATTCCTTTACCCTCCAGTTAAAAATGCATGTTCGACTTTACTGGGTCCCGGTGCCCAGGAACAACGCTAACTCGCTTCCGCGATGTCGGCCAGCGTGGCCCCGGCCAACTCAATCAAGTCTGCCGCCTTGAGCTCCAGTCCCGCCATGGGATCGCCGCTACTGATATTGACGTTGGTCAGCTGAGCGATGGTCTGGTCGAATACGACCGATAGATTTTCAGGGAGGCAGAGCGGAGCCACCGCCCCCTGAGTGTAGCCGGTCACCTCTCGAATCTCGTCCGCCGAGGCGAAGCTGAACCGCTTCCACCCTTCGCCCAGGTGGACCCGTACCGCCTGGGGATTGAGCCGGCTGTCGCCGGTGACGCAGGCCATCACGTAGCGGCGTCGCTTGGACTCCCGCAGCAGGATCGACTTGACCATTTCCTCTTTGACCACCCCGCGCTGGGCGGCGGCGGCCTCCACGGTAAACACTGCTTCGGCGTGGGGCAGCATCCGGTAAGGCACGTAATGGGCGTCCAGGTGGCGGGTGACTTTGGTATCAAACTTCTCATTCATCGGCAGCTCCCAGTTGAAATTGACTGCTAACTATATGGGCCGAATGGTCACGTTCAAGGGGTGGGAGATCGGCTGGGGGAAGCAGCGCTTCCAGTAAACCGGCGGCATCAGCCAACTGGTGGCAGCGCCACGCCTTTCCTTCGATCTCGTTGACCCGTTCCGGCGGCAGCAGATCGCCGGCCAACCAGCGGAACTTCTGGCGCAGCTGCTCATCGGTGGGGGGCTGCTCAGCGCTCCAGGTTGCCTCCACCGGCCCGGAATCCAACCTGCGGCCGTCGTCGGTCTCGATGATCACCCGGGCGAACCGCTGGGCTGGGAAACGGTCGCTGAAAGCGGCTGATTCCACCATTTCGATGCCCTGACTGAGGCGGAGCACCTGTTCATCTTCCAGCCCGGCGCCGCTCAGCTGCCGGGGACCCAGCTGGCCGTGGACTAAGGCGGCCGCCACTGGAAAGGGCAGGCTGTATTGGGCTTCCTCGGTGTTGGCCGGGGTGCGGCCGGCCAGCCGGATCGCCTGGTGGAAGCTTTCCACGGTGATGGCGCGGATGTGGGATGGGTGCAGCTGGTAGGCGTCCCGCAGCTGCAGCGCCCCGGCGATGGCCGGCTGGGCCCAGCGGCAGACGGCGTATGGTTTGAAATATTGGTCCAGGATGAGCCAGCGGCTGCCCAGGTCGGACCAAAGCTCAGCCACCTCATCGCCGAGAACAGTCACTGCCGGGGCACCGGTAAATCCGAAATCGGCCAGCATGGCGGCGCTGACGCCGGCCATGGCGCCCCAGCCTGAGCCGTCCTTGACCATAGTAGGGGCATCAATACAGCGCATCATCTGGGAGCGGGGTCCGTGGTATTCGGCAATGCCCAGGGCATGGGCTGTCT
>JAHEEY010000513.1 GCA_024640485.1 Chloroflexota bacterium
TTCCTATGCCCAGGTATGGAGCGAGCGCACCGGCATTGAATCGAAACTGGATATGAGCCGGGACATCGGCCGGCTGCCTGAGGCCATCGAACTCTCCATCTTCCGCATAGTGCAGGAAGGGTTGAACAACACCTGGAAACATTCCGGGGCAACCAGTGTGGAGATCATCCTGAAACAGACGTCGCCCCGGCTGCTGCTAATCGCCATCGCCGATGACGGCACCGGCCTGGAGGACAACTTCGATCTCTCTATGCTGGGGCAGGATGGCCACTTTGGGCTGTTGGGGATCAGCGAGCGGGTAGCTTTGATGGGCGGGCGGCTGGATTTCCAAAACCAGCCGGACGGCGGGCTGCTGCTGTTGGTGGAAATCCCGCATCCCCGGTCGATGAAGTCGTAGCAGCCCTGTTGCGATGGGGGCTGTCCCAGGTGGGCCCGGCAGACCCAATCGGATAAGCGCAGTCCGGTTGCTTTTTTGACGCTGGTTGGGGTAGAGTTCGCTGTCGGCCGGGCAGCCAGGTTCGAGCCGGTCTTGGAGAGCTGACATGGAGGCAAGGATGAAAGAGAGCCGCTTTTTGGTAACCGGAGCCGTGGGCTGTATTGGGGCCTGGGTGGTACGCAACCTGGTCCGGCAGGGCACACCTACCACCGCCTTTGACCTCAGCGAAAACAAGGATCGGCTGAGGCTGATCATGGATCAATCTGAGTTGGAACAGGTCACCTTCCTACAGGGTGACATCACCGATCTGGAACAGGTCAAACACGCCCTCCGAAGCAGCGGCGCCACCCATGTGATACACCTGGCGGCGCTGCAGGTACCTTTCTGCAAGGCGAACCCGCCGCTGGGCGCTGCCGTCAACGTGATCGGCACCGTCAACCTGTTTGAGGCCGCCAAAGCCGCCGGCATCCCCCAGATCGTCTATGCCAGCAGCGTGGCTGTTTACGGCAATAAAGAACGGTATCCAGAAAAACTAATCCCCCACGACGCGCCGCTGTTCCCTTTGAATCATTACGGCGTCTTCAAGCAGGCGAATGAAGGAACTGCCCGCATCTACTGGCAGGATGACGGCATCGCCAGCGTCGGTTTGAGGCCCTATACGGTTTACGGACCAGCCCGCGACCAGGGATTGACCTCGACCCCCACCAAGGCGATGTTAGCGGCGGCCCGCGGCGAGCCGTATCACATCTCTTTTGGCGGCAGCAACGGCTTTCAATATGCCGACGACATCGCCAAGACCTTTATCGCCGCCGCCTTGAAGCCGGTTGCTGGGGCCGAAGTTTTCAACATCAAAGGTTCTGTAGCCCACATGAGCGAGGTGGTCGCCGCCATTGAGAAGGCCGCCCCAGAAGTGCGCGGCAAAATCACCTTCGAGGACCTGCTGCTGCCGTTCCCCGAAGGGCAGCAAGACGACAAGCTTCGCGACTGGCTGGGAGAGATCCCCTACACGCCGCTGGAAGAAGGGGTCGCCCAAAGCATCGCACTGTTCCGAGAGGCGCTGGGCGATGGCCGCTTAAGCTGAAAATATTGAAGGCTCCGCGGCTTTGTCTCGGGGCATGTTTACCTGGCTGCTGCCAACAGCTCTCTGCCGGCCCCATGCCAGTGTCAACCATAATTCCCGATAGGAGGCTGATATGCTGATTGGAATTTCACCTTTGATTAGTCCCGATCTGCTGTCGCTGCTGCACCGCATGGGGCACGGCGACGAGATTGTCCTGGCCGACGCCCATTTCCCGGGCGAGACGTACGGCAAACGGTTGGTCAGGGCGGATGGCATCGGTATCGCCCCACTGTTGGACGCCATCCTGCCGTTGTTCAAGCTTGACAGCTACGTCTCCGCCCCCCTGCTGATGATGGCGGTGGTACCTGGCGACACCCTGGATCTCTCCGTCGAGCGCGCCTACCGGGAAGCGGTCGATGCCCATTGGCCGGAAACCCCGCCGATTCAGCGGCTGGAAAGATACAGCTTCTACGAACGGACCAGAGAAGCGTTCGCCGTGGTGATGACCGGCGAGACCGCCAAATACGGCAACATCATCTTGAAGAAAGGGGTCACCCCCTGCTGATCGCCGGGACGCTTTAAAGAGACGCGAACTTTTTTACCATTACTGAACTCAGGCAGCTTCCAAAGGGAAGGATAAATGATTGGATCTTTTGAAGGCAAGACGGTGCTTGTCACCGGGGCAGGCATCGGTATTGGCTATGCCATCTGCCGCTCTTTCGCCGGAGCAGGCGCCGCGGTGGCCCTCAATGATATTGACCCAGCTGTGGCAGCCGAAGCGGCGGCGGCGATCAACCAGGAAGTTGGCTCGCAGCGGGTGTTCGCCCATCCCTTTGACGTCGCCGATGTAGACGCGGTGCGGGGCCATATGGCCGAGTTTGCCGGGAGGCACGGACATCTGGACATTGTGGTGGCCAACGCCGGCATCACCATCTACGGCCCGTTTATCAACTACACCGTCGAAGCGTTCGATCGGCTGACCGCGGTCAATCTGCGGGGCACCTTTTTCACCGCCCAGGCTGCCGCCCGGCAGATGATCGCCCGCGGCCAACCAGCCGGACGGATTATCCTGATGTCCTCGGTGACCGGGGTGCAGGCGCTGCCCAACCTGAGCGCCTACGGCAGCAGCAAGGCTGCCATCAGCCACTTGGCAAAAGTCCTGGCGCTGGAATTGGGGCATCACCATATCACCGTCAATGCCATCGCCCCTGGGGCCACCCTCACCGAACGGAATTTGGCCGATGATGCCGACTACGAAGCCCATTGGGCGGTGGTGACGCCTACCGGCAGGCTCAGTTTTGTCGAAGATATCGCCGAAACCGCCCGCTTCCTGGCTTCTGATGAGGCCGCGCAGATCAGCGGGCAGACCATCACCGTTGACGGCGGCTGGACCAATCGCAGTCCGATGCCGGTAGGGTTCCCGGAACTGAAATAGGAAAGGTAAACTTGCATCCGCCTTGGGCGGGGAGAATTCTATGAATAAGAAAAACGAGTTGAGAAGCCAGCACTGGTTCGGCCGGCACGACAAGATGGGTTTCATCTACCGCAGCTGGATGAAAAACCAGGGGCATCCGGATAGTATGTTCGACGGCAGGCCGGTTATCGGCATCTGCAACACCTGGTCAGACTTAACCCCATGCAACGCCCACCTGCGAGTTCTGGCGGAGATGGTCAAGCGGGGTGTCTACGAGGCCGGCGGCTTCCCCGTAGAATTCCCGGTGATGTCGCTGGGCGAGACGCTGATCCGGCCGACGGCGATGCTGTACCGCAACCTGGCCAGTATGGATGTGGAAGAGAGCATCCGGGCCAACCCACTGGACGGCGTGGTCCTGCTGGTAGGCTGTGACAAGACCACACCCTCGACGATGATGGGCGCCTGCAGCGTCGACCTGCCCACCATCGTGGTCTCCGGCGGCCCCATGCTGAACGGTAAATA
>JAHEEY010000097.1 GCA_024640485.1 Chloroflexota bacterium
TATCAATCAGATGGTGCCCGGTCATCAGCAGATAGTGATGAGAAGAGAAATTACTCATCAGCCGGTGTCCGTCGGGCACTTTGATGATGCCGCCGGTCAAACAATCCGAATCCGGGTACTGCGCATATCCTTCCAGGCTGCCCTCGACCACGGTGATCTTGTCCATACTTGGATGCAGTTTAGCCAGGGTAATCGGACCCTCGGCCATGCGGGCATCGATGGCGGTGGCATTGTCATCGACAATAGCCAACACCTTCGGCCGCAGCGTCCACTCGGTGGCAAATGATGTCGGCAGCACACCGAGATAGCCGCAGTGGGCCACCAGGATATGATTCTCCGGCTGATCCACTTCCGGGAAATGGGAGATGCGCTCATGCTTCAACGCGGCATCACCCAGCAGAAACGGGTACATATTGGTCATCATGATCGGCACGTCGAGCGCCCGGTTCAAGATGTATTTGGTCAGCATCGAGACGGTGTCGCCTTCGCAGCCCCAAATGAGACGCCGTTCCTGGTAGAGCATGTTCCATGCCAGACAGGGGGTGGTGTCAGAATAATGGGATTCATTCAGACAATTGATGCCCACACTCCGGATGGACGGGTCCTGGTCCAGCTCTGCCTTTATGGCGGCATAGAGCTTGATGGCGCCATTCAACGCCCGAGACGTTACACCCTCGGTATTATAGTCCCAATCGACCAACACCGCCTCTGCTGCCGCGTCAGGAAGCTGCTGCGCCTCCGCCCCCAGCGTTTTGTAACTTTTCTTGAGCAAGGTAATGCCGAACTTCCGCATCATTCGCTGCGTACACTCATCTTCCCACCAGTAGAACCGCTTGAAGATGCTGGCCTGGAACCCTTCCCCTGGATTGTCCTGGTAAACCAGGAACTTGGTCTGCTGCAGCTCCCGTTTCACACCCAACCCTTTACACAAAGTCTGGGTGTGGGCCAAATTGTAGGGTGCGATGGTCTCAACACCCTCGGCACGCAGGTAGCTGGCAATTTCCCAATCCCACATGGAGAGGGTGCCAAACTCGGAGGTGATAATCAGGATGGGCAGATCGATGGCCTTGAAATCGGCCAGCTGCCGGTAGGCGTCTCCCAACATCTGGGGAAACAATACCGCCTCGGCCACCGGAATCGGCGAACCTAAAGCGACCGGTTCCAGGAATTCTACCAGGTCAGCCAGCAGCTGCTTCAGGGCATTCAACTGGGTGTCGAAGTCAGCATCGCGGCCACGCTCGAAATATAGAGGGACAATACGTGCTTTGATCATGAGTCTCCTTTTCTCAACCATGCCAACATTGGCAGCTCACTTTCGTGTGGCAGCGGCCACATCGCTCAATCGTTTGAACAGCGGCTGGTCAATTTCAATGTGCAGCACCTGGGCGATCACCTGGGTCCAGCCGTGTACGAAGTAGACCCATCCGTCTTCTACACGAACTCCCCGTGATGCTTGCTGACGCTCTGCCTGATGCATGAAGTCCAGCTCACCCCGGTAGTTGAATTCCCAGGCGATACCATTGATTGGGAATTGCCCCTGGTCGGTGATCGGTGACCCAGGCGTGTCCTTGCCCATGCCGGTGGCATTGATGACCATGCTGTGCTCCGGCAGGCCGGCCATGATCTGGTCGCTTCGCTGAGGATCTTGATTGCAGATGTAGTGCAGTTCGATATCAGTATCCATGCTGTCCACCATTTCTTTCAACCGATCCAGACGTGGTTGAGAGCGGTTGACAATGATGATCCGGGCCGGACGGTCGCCGGCACTTTCCTTTTTGATCAGATGCAGGACAGTGGAAACCGTGGACCCGCCGGCGCCGAAGATCAGCACATGGCCGCTGGTGCGGCCGAAGTAGTTTTCCCCCACAATATGGTCCATACTCAAGCCGGCAGTTATCGGATCCTTGGCGTGCCCTTCCAGCCGTCCCTCCAGCTTGGAGATGCTGGACAGTTCGCCGGTGGCGGCGGCGTAGGGATCGAAGTAGTCGAACATATCTTTGGCCGCTTCGTACAGGTCAATCTTGTGGGTGGTCACCAATGCCCCAAGCGACAGCGGATCATGCTTGATTTGAGCCACAGCCTGGCGATATGCTTCCGGCTGATCGTGGATCTTGAGATCAACGCCCTCCATCAAGAGTTCGGGGCGGCCGAGCTCTTTCATCCATAAAGGGAATACCTTCATAATCGATGACTTGCCGGTGGTTACCCCTATGAAGTAGAAGGTCGGAACCTCTTTCCTGACAATTTCATGTTGAGTCACGATAGCTCCTATGCTTAGTTCACTGCCGTGCCGCGGCAACAGCCGCCACGAACTTCTCGGCAACAGCTGTTATCTCGTCGAAACGGCCCGCCAGCGCCAAATGTTTGGGGCAGAGCTGGCTGCCGGCACCGACTGCCACGGCGCCAGCGGCGAACCATTGGGCCAGATTACCCTGGTCGACGCCGCCGGTGGGCATCATGGGGATGTCGGGGAACGGCCCTTTCAGCGCTTTCATATAAGCGGGCCCGCCCAAAGAGCCGGGAAAGATCTTGACCACGTCACTTCCCAATCTCACCGACTGCATCACTTCCGAAGGGGTCAGGGCACCCATCATCAACGGCAGCCCAGTGGCCACCATGGCCCCGGCCAATTCCGGTTCAGTATGGGGGCTTACCAGGAATTTGGCTCCAGCCGCGGCCGCTTCGGCAGCGTTTTCAGGCCGGGTCAAGGTGCCCATCCCCAGCAGTATCTGGTCAGCAAACCGGCGATCCAGCTCCCTGACGACTTCCGGCGCGTTAGGGGTGGTGTAGGTAATTTCGATACCTAGAACCCCGCCGCGGACCAGCGCTTCGACCATTTGAACGGTCAGTTCCGGTGATGGTCCTCGCAAGACTGCCAGCAGTCCTAATGACCGAATTCTGGCTAATTGTTCTTCTTTATTCATCGAATTCCTCAAACGATACTTCCTACTGAACTGTTATGAAACCCGATACGCCGGCGCTGCACCCCCGAGCACCGCCAGACAGTCAGCCAGAGCCATGCGGCCCATGGCGTCGGTGGCGCCGTCGGTGTGGGCTCCCATGTGGGGGGTGGGAATCAGCTGCGGCAGGGACAGCAGCGGATTATCTATGCCAGGCGGCTCTTTCTGAAAGGCATCCAGAGCGGCGCCGGCGAGATGGCCGGAGGTCAAGGCTGCTAACAGCGCCGCTTCGTCCACCAGCTCGCCGCGAGAGGTATTGATCAGGTACGAGCCCGCTTTCATCCGGGCCAGCAGCTCACCATTGATCATATCCCGGGTCTGCGGCAGCACCGGCACATGGAAAGTGACGATATCCGCCTGGGCCAGCAGCTCCGGCAGGTCGACCAAAGCCACGCCCAACTGAGCGGCAAAGGCTGTATCGGCCACCACGTCATATGCCAGCAAGGCGCAGTCGAATCCGGCCAGCCGGCGGGCGACCTCTTTGCCGATAGCCCCAAGTCCCACGATACCGACACTCTTTCCGGCCAGAGAGCTGCCTTTGAGTCGCGGCCAACCGCCCTGCCGGGTCTCGTCAGCCGCCGCCGCAATCGGCCGCAGCATGTTGAGCATCAAGCCGATGGTGAGTTCGGCTACGGAGGCGGCGTTTGCTCCCGGGGTGTTGGTAACCACCACCCCATGCTGCGCCGCCGCTGCCAGATCAACATTGTTGGTCCCTACTCCGTATCGGGCGATCACCCGCAGATGGGAACCGGAGGCGATAGCTGCCCGATCGATCTCGTCCAAGCCGGCTATGTAGCCGTCTACCTCCGGCAGCAGCGCCTGCAGCTGCGCTGAACTGTACGGCTTGCCGGTCAGGTTATAGGTGACCCGGGAGACCGCCGCTTCCAGCCGGCTCTTCAAGCTGGGGTCAGTTCTGCCGTAGGAGGTAGGCGTCACCAACACGTGACAGTCACTCAATGGTTTCATGCTCATTTCGGCGGCAACCATCTGGGATTATCAATGATCACCGGGTTGCCGTCCCGCTCCACTACCAGTTTTCGGAACCCTTGCTGTTCAATGGTGCCGTAATCATGCCCGGCATTGCCGGGATAGATGAAAAAGGTGACCAGATCCTGGTCCAGGCTGGCGTTCACAGAACGGTGGGCCCACCGAGGCGGGACGTACAGCGCCCGTCCGGGACGGAGCGACTCGACCCGCGATTCCCCTTCCGGGGTTTCCATCACCATGAAGCCGCGACCTTTGAGGCAGTAGTACAATTCAGCGGTGTCAATGACCTGATGAAAATGGCCCTTGGTCATGAAGTACTCATCGCCTATCTTGCCGGGGTGAACAATGGATATGCCGTGCAGCAGCTCGCCAGCGACCGGCGGCCGCCTCAGCTCATATACCTGGTAGAGCAGTGGGTCGGACTCGGCCAGCACGGCCGCCAATGCGGTGCTGTCGGCGTACTGCCCAGCCATGGCGCTTAGCCGACGCTCTATGTGGTTATCATATTGTGACGGAATGAAATCAGGCGCAATAATATCAAATGCAAAAGGATCTGTTTTCATCAACGATTCCCCCATGTCAATGGCATCGCCAGGCGGCGGCTGATGTTCCCTCCAACCAAATCATCGATCAGCGACGACTCAACACCCATTTTTGAAAGCCGCGTCTTGATCTGGATAAAGCCAGCGAGACCCGGCCCCTCGCCCAAGAGCTGCCACATGTTCCAATCGGCCATGTCGGTGGCCAGCACCAGCTGGCGGCCCAGACCAGCGGCGATCATTTTCTCAAGCAGGGGCCAAAGATGCGCCTCTGGCTGGTATTTGGACCGGTAGAAGGTGTCGTATTCCAGCATCGCCCCGGACTGCGCGATGGTCTGGTGAAAAGCGTAATCTGGCCGCTTATCCACATGACAGAAGATCAGCCGATCAGGTAAGACATCCTGACTGGAAAAGAAGCCCAGCAGCGCTTCCACATCAGCCCCTCTTTCGGTGTGAATTTCGACAGCGCAGCCAGTGGCCCGGCAGGCCTCGGCGGCTGCTTCGAAAAGCGGCAGCGGTGAGTTTGAAAAGCGCTCCTCAGCGGCAATTTTGATGAATCCGGCGCGCACTGGATTAGGGTCGGCAGCGGTTTCCCGGAGCGTTGATCCGAGCTCTTCAATGAAAAGCTGGGCGGCAGCTTCAGATGAAAGCTGCCAGATCTCGGCCGCTTCCGGGTAATAGCGGCGAAGGTGAAACCCGGTGCAGGCGACAATATGGACCTGGCTTGCTCGTGACAGTTGGGCCAGCATGCGCCCATCCCGACCGCAGCCAACCGGCTGGCAATCGACGATCGCCCCGCCGCCAGCCTGCCGGTACAGGCTCAGCTCCCGGCTGATCCCATCGACATCATCCAGAACTGGCAGTCCCGGGCTGTTCCCAACCACCGGTGCGATCCATAGATGGTTGTGGCCGTCGGTAATCCCGAGTTCTGCCGGCGCTGCCGGCCCCAAGACGGTCTGGACCATCCGATTCATCTGGCGGCTCCGGCGCCGTCCATCACCTCGCGCAGATAGACCGGCCGCTCTTCCAGGAACGATTTGGTGCCTGCCAGGACGCCGGCGACAGCCCAGCGGCCGTCAATGCCGGTCACTGCCGGCTCCTTCTCTTCCAAAATACAGGAGACGAAATGTTCGATCTCGTTGATGTAAGCCCAGGCAAACCGCTCCGGCCATCGCTTGTAGATTGGGGTGATCAACCCCTGGTCCCGATTCACACAGACGATCACATCCATCCCCCGCATCGATCCGATCTGCATGATCCCCTGCTTGCCCACGATTTCGACCCGGGCATCATACCCATAATCACAGGGACAAATGCCGGAAATGGAGCCCATGGCGCCCCCCTCAAATCGAACGGTTGCCAGCATATTGTCGTAGAAGTGCTCTGCCGTGGCCCCCCGCTCATCCCCCTTGAAATTGGCGGTCTCCACGTATATCCGTTCAGGATTGGCACCCATCAGCCAGCGGGTGCAGTCCAGGTCATGGCTGTTAACCTCGGCGATCATGCCGTTGGAGGTCTTCAAATCATTGGCCCAGGCCGGCGGCAGCCCCGGGCCGTGGGTCAGCGATTTGATCATCATCGGCTGGCCGATCTCACCGGCGAAAATCCGTTCCGCAGCGGCGGTGAACTCTGGATCAAAGCGGCGCATGAACCCCAGCTGCAGCACTAACCCGTTATCCTGGGCAGCCGCGATTATGGCATCGCACTCATCCAGGCGCATGGCCATCGGTTTCTCCAGAAAGATGTGCTTCCCTTGTGCCGCAGCCATGACCGCCAATTCACGATGGGTAAAGGTAGGGGTGGTAATGATCACCGCATCTACCTGCACTTTATCCAGCGCTTCTTCCAGGCTGGTGTAGCGGCTGTCGATGCCAAATTGATCGCCAGTCTCATCAAGAACCGCCTGATAGGGATCGACCAGAGCCACTACATCGCCCTGGGGAACATGCCGTTTCAAGGTGCCGGAATGCAGTTTGCCTACCCTGCCGGCGCCGACCATACAGATTCGCACGGGATGTTTCATCTGGTTCAATGCTCTCCTCAACTATGCTGCTGGATCGGCGGCTCAACGAATTCGGCGTGAAGCGAAGCCTGCAGGCTGATATATTTCTCCACACGCCGCCGGTAGCGGGCGTGGTTCTGGGGATCTGGCGCCAACATCCCGCCTGCCGGCTGGGCGTGGGCGCCGGCCACCTGGGCCAGATCGTCAAATATGCCGGCCGCTTTGCCGGCAATCATAGCGCTGCCCCAACTGCCGAATTCCGACCGCTGCAGCCGCTGGTAGGGAACGCCGATTACATCCGCCTTTATCTGGTTCCAGATTTGACTGCGGGCGCCGCCGCCGATTGCCCGGGTCTCTGTCAACTGCAGACCGGGGATCTGGCGCTTGAGAATGTCAAGATAGTAGCTGTATTCGTAAGCGATGCTTTCCAAAATAGCCCGGGCAAAATGAGCCTGGGTATGGCTCCATGAGAAGCCGATCCAGGCTCCGCGCATCTCCGGCGTCGCCGGGCAGACTCGTCCGCCCAGGTGGGGCGAGAAGAACAGATCATCTGATCCCAACGGCGCCTGAGCAGCCAAGGCGATCATCTCGGCGTACAGATCTTCAGACCGTTCTTGCTCCTGACCGCGTAAGGTGTTAAAGAACTGATCGCGGTACCAACGAAGCGCCTGTCCGCCGCCGCCTATGTAGGCCAGCGGGTTCCACAGCCCTGGGATCACCGAGCGCATGGTCAGCAACGCCCGGTTCTCAACATCGGACATGTAGGTGTCAGTGGACGCCGCCAGAACTGAGGCGGTGCCGGCGACGTCAAACAACATGCCAGGCTTGACGATGCCGGCGCCCAGAGCGTTGGCGGCGGTATCGCCGCAGCCGGCAGCGATCAATGTGCCAGGAGCCAGCCCGAAGTGGGCGGCGCATTCGCTGGTGACTTCGCCGACCACATGCCACGGCTCCACGATGCGGGGCAGCTTCTGCTGATCAACCCCCAAGAGCCCGCAAAGCTCATCGGACCAGCTGCCCTTCTGGGCATCGCTCAGGCCGGAAAAGTGGATGAAGGTGTAATCGATGAATGCGTCTTGCGCCTTGAGCCCAGCCATTCTGCCGGCGACGTAGGTAGACGGCATGACAAACTTGGCGATCTGCCGGTAGGTGTCGGGCCGTTCTTCCTTCCACCACAATATCTTCGGTCCGTGATCGCAGGTCGGTGGGCAGCCGGTGAGGCGAGTCACCAAATCCCCGAAATGACGATCGATCTCTTTGATGTACGGCTGGCAGCGCATGTCGAGCCAGGAGTCGAATCGGGCTGCCGGCTGGAAATCTTCGGTGATCGCCCCGACACCAGCCATTTGACTATCAAAGGAGATGGCAGCGATCTGCCGCGGGTCAATGCCGCTTTCCCGAACGCAGGCACTGACCGTTTTGGCCGCAGTCAGGTAGAAATCGTCACTCTCCTGCTCGACGACACCGGGCCTGGGGGTATATAGGGGAACCGGCTCGACAGCCTCCGACACCAATGAGCCATCGGTGGTGTACAGCGCTGCTTTGGTGCTGCTGGTGCCGAGGTCGACACCAACAAGATATTTCATGGTCATGGTTCACCCTGGATCTCAGCTGTCTACGTCGGGACTCGGCAACCACTGACAACTCTTAGCGGCAACCTCTTGTCAGTACAAAGGATTGCGGTTTGAGAGCATACATAGGTCGAAACACGCAGGTGTGCCTATTCCGACCTATGATTGAACTAATTGTGCTGGCTAGAGCAATTTGGAAAGATGCTCAAAGCTGCGGACGGCCTCTGGAACGGTACCGCATTCCACGCTAAAAATGATGTCGCGCTCTTGAGCCACCGGTTTGACAATGTCGATAACCCGCTGCCAATCGACCACGCCCTCACCACAGGCACAGCCAACCGGGGTGCCGGTCACCTTGCCCCGCTGCGCTTCACCCTGCTGCAGGCTGATATCTTTGGCATGCAGGTGAACCAGCCGGTCTCTGACTCTCTCCAGCCATTCATATGGGTCCGAGCCGCCGGCGAGGTAGCTGTTGCCGGTATCGTAGTTGATGCCAATCGCCGGTGAGTCCACCAGATTATAGATGGCGTCCAGCCCTTCAGGCGTCTTGCTGTACTGCTGATGGGGTTCCAGCCCTATCTGGATGCCGTGCCGTTCAGCAACGCGAGCGGCTTCGGTCAACGTGTAGGTCATCAAGGAGAAATCCATCTCTTTGCTGGTCCAGAGCGGCTTTGGGCCTTCATCGGTATTGACCACCGGCGCGCCGGCATCTGCCGCCCAACGGACAGCCATCTTGAGGTACTCAACACTGATCTCTGGTTTGCACAGCGGTGTGTGAGAGGAGAGTCCGGACAGCTTGATGTTGTGTTCCTGACACAAGTCGCGCACCCACAAAGGGTCATCGTACATAGAGACGGAATGGAAATATCCAGCTTCGCTTAAGAGCTCGCGGCCCAGATGGACCATCGGCTCGATGTATTCATATCCAATTTCAGCGGCCTTAGCCACGCCCCAGGCAAACGGCTTGTCGTGATGACGCACGAATTCCATATTGACGCCAATCTTAATAGCCATGTTAACTCCTGTTTCTTCTAATTAGCGCAGGGCTCGGTGCCACACCGGCCCAAATTAATGCTCTTTCAGCCGGCGGCAATGCGGGCGTTGGCATCCGCCACAACTTCCCGCACCCATTTCAAGCTCTGCTCAATCATCGGGCCGCCGGCCCCTTCGCACTCAATACTGACCACGCCGTCGTAGCCGATGTCGACCAGAATGTCGAAGCATTTCTTAATGTTGTCGCCATTGACGCCATCACCGATGGCGGTATTGCTGACGGCAATACCGGTCAGCTCGCCGCGCAATGCTGCCGCCAGCGATGCGCTGACATCTTTGGCATGAACATGACTGACCTTGTCCTTGAATCGTTCAAGAAAAGCGACCGGATCCTGACCGGCGATAAATGTGTTGCCGGTATCCATATTCATGCGCAGATGGGGGGTGTCAAAAAAGTTGAGCATCCGCCCCATGAACTCTGGCTTGGTGGTGTAGTAGCCGTGCGGTTCGATATTGATGATCATGTCGTATCGAGCCGCGGCTTCCAGCACTTCGCCATAAATGCGCTTCATCAGCTCCAGCGCCTCTTCGTCACTCTGCCCTTCCGGCTTAAACATGTGATCGGTGGTGTCGATGTGGGAACAGCCAGCCAAATATGCCCAGCGTATGGAATTCAGAATGTAGGTGGTCCCAAGTGAAGCGGCGTTGGGCAGCGAAAGGGGATAGGCCGCATCGACCTGCGAAAATTTCACCCCATAGTCATCCATCTTGCGACGCAGTGCCAACGGATCTTCCCACAATGCCACATGGGGCTGGTAGCCCAGGCCGTGAATCCAGCTGACCCCGTCGATAGTGCCGCACTCGATGTAATGAACATCATTTTCTTGGGCCCATTGGAGACATTTCTCAAAACTCCAGTAGGCACTGTTGAACGCGTCTGTGTGAAAACCTATTTCAATCATCACAACTCCCCGCTGCTTACCCACACGTTCCCGCCCGGGTGCGGCAGCATTAGGTGATGTGCGAACCTGTACCTGGATCATCTGGCAACCGGATACAGGTTCGCACAAACTCAACTAAGCTTCAGTATGAAGCTCATGCTTTCGGTTAATTCCCGCCCCAACGTGTTGGGAAGTCGGGCATATCCTCGCAGCCGCACATGGCGTAATGAAGCGGCGGCATGTTCGGCTGGACGTATTGATCCAGATTTTCGTTGGTGATGGTCGGTTGAGGCAGACGCCAAACGGCGGGTACATCTTCGCCGTTCATGATCTTCAGACCGGCGATGATGGGTGTGCGCCATTGGAAGGTTGGGAATGTGGGCGAAATGCCGGATAGGTCATTCTCTTGCCACTTAACCAGGAAATCCTGCTGATCTTCACCGACGATGATCGGGTAAGGTTCTCCAGCATCTTCAAATGCTTCCAGAGCGGCGACAGCAGTGGCGCCAGCGTCCATCCAGACTGCGTCGATTTTACCGAAGCGATCCAGATAGTCGTTGACAATAGATTTCACCTTGGCATTGTCGCCATCACCGAATTCAACACCAACTACGTTGACGCCGGAATCCGCGAAAGCCAGCTTGGCAGATGCCCAGCGTTCTTCCAAAACATCTACACCTGGGAGGATTCGCAGCGCCAAAACGTTGCAGTCCGAACCGCAGTTGTCAATGATGTAGCGGGCGCCTGTCTCACCAAAGGCGTAGCCGCCGATGGGCTGCACAAAGCTTACCGGGCAGTCAGTGAACACACCGCGATCGAAGACGATAACTGGCAGTTCGGCGCATGCCTGCTCAACAGCCGGGGTTAAAGCGGCAGTAGTGTTGGGCGAGACAATCAGAACGTCACAGTTTCCGCCGGCGACCAGGTCGGCGATGTCAGAGATTTGCTTTTCGTCACTGCCTTCGGCGTCGACATGGATGAACTCTTCGATCTCGGGATGGATATCAACCTCGGCCAGCATGGTGGTGTAGCCAACCACACGCCAAGGATTGTTGACACCGGCATTTGAGAAACAGAAGGTGTATGGACCTTCCTTTGCGTAGTCAGCGGTGCTTTCCCACACCGGTTCGAGTACCTGAAGCCATGGTTGTCCGGCGGGCCCTTCAGGGGACAGGGTCATCTGACGCATGGAACGATCATATTGATCTTGACTAAAGAACTCGCTGGCGACCATCGCCGCCTCAGAATCCATGGCGGATTCCGCCGGTGCTTCTGCTTCTGCCGGCTCTGCCGCAGGAGCTTCTTCTTGGGCTGGCGCTTCGGCTGCTTCTTCATCGGCCGATTCGGAACCGCCGCACGACACCATGACAAACAGGAGTGCCAGGACCAGCGCAATAATGAAAAACCGATTTTTCTTTTCTAACATGGGAATTTCCCCTCCAAATGAATTGTCTTTCCAATGGTTCTATCAAATAGTAGATACGCCTTCGAAAGCGATCCTCAATCCACCAGTCGTTCTAATTCAAAGGCACCTCCAGTTACCACAGTTCGAACAGACTATTTCGTTCTTCTGGTCCCAAATGCCGCGTAGGCAACCGCGCCAATAATGATGATGCCTTGAACGGCATCGCGCAGCGGCTTGGGCAAACCGAGTAAGTTCAGCAGTGCAAACAAGAGTTCCAGCGCCAATGCGCCTGCCATGGCCGCGGGAACAGCGCCGCGGCCGCCCAGAAGCACGGCGCCACCCAACACAGCGGCAGAAATAGATTGCAGTTCCAACCCGTCACCAGCATCTGTGTTGACGCCGCCAAACCCGCCCAGCAATATGCCGGCAATCACGGCAGATACTGCCGAGATGACAAAGGCCAGGATTCGCACCCGGTTGGTGGAAACGCCAGACAACTTGGCGGCTCGCGGGTTGTCACCCAGGGCCAGCAGCTGCCGGCCGTAGTTGGTGCGGTGAAGGATATAGGTCACCACCGTGCCGAGGAGCAGCAGAATGAGCACCGCATAGGGGAGCTTCTCAATCAAAGGGATATTTTCAATGCTGCCCCGGCCGAAGACGCGAAAGTTATCGGTCAGGTAGCCG
>JAHEEY010000514.1 GCA_024640485.1 Chloroflexota bacterium
CAGCCGCCCATCCGCCCCGCCAATCCGCGGAAATAGTTTACATAATCGGCAGCCTCCTGCCCGCCGTCGGCCTCTTCTCCATCGGCCGTTTAGCCCAGCCGGTGCATTGGGGCGTCTGGATCGCCTTGCTCCTGCCTTTCTTGGCTGGGATGCTGCTGACCCGGTTCAGCCGCCAGCTCAACGAGGCCCGCCAGGCCGCCCAACACGCCTTCACCCTCAGCTGGAGCATCGATCCCGCCGCCGTTCGCGATTGGCTCGACCGTGGCCGAGTCATCATTCAAGAAGCTGCCGCCATCCTGGAAGGGGAAGGGGGCACCCTCTGGCTGTTGGTGCTGCTGATTATTCTCTTGATCGTCAGATAAGGGCCCTACCGCCCTTGGTATTGTAACCATATGAGCTTTCCTACCATTTTCCAATGGCTTGACCGCCTCGATTTCCTCCGCGGTGACCCCGCCGCCTACGGTGTTCTGCTCACTTCCATCATCATCCTGATGGCCTGGGAGTGGCGCTCCATGCTGCTCGCCCTGATGCTCCAATACATGATCTCCGGCTTCCTATTTGTCGATCTGCTCGATGCCCGGCTGGTAAATGTCAAAGTGCTGGTTGGCCTGTTCGTCTGCCTGATGCTCTACCTCACCGCCCGCCAGGTCAACTGGGGCCGCCTGCCCGCCGACGTCACCGAAGATGAGATCGTCGCCCTGGGCCGTGAACGCCGCATCCGCCTCGGTTCCCGCCTGGTCACCACCACCAGGCCCTTCCGCATCGCCCTCATTTTGGTGATGCTGGTCGCCCTCCTCAGCCTGCCCCAAAGCGCCGGCTTCCAGCTGCCCGCCATTCCCGCCCAGCTGGGCCATCTCAATCTGGCCATCTATGCCCTGGTAGGCATGGGGCTGCTCACCGTTGGCTTGACCTCCGAGCCCTGGCAGGCCGGTGTCGGCATGCTCACCTTCCTCACCGGCTTCGAGCTGTTTTACAGCGCTCTGGAGCAATCGGTCGCCCTGTTGGCCGCCCTGGCCGCCGTTAACCTGGTACTGACCCTGGTGATCAGCTACTTGACCCAGGCCCGCCACGAAATTCCGGCATTGGTGGATTAATGAATTTTTCCGGACCTCTTTTACTGCTCATCGCCCCCTTGGCCGCCGCCGTTATCACCTGGCTTCTCTGCCGCTGGCATCGTCTCTCCGCCCTGGCCGGCATCGCTGCCGCCTGGCTGCTCTGGGCCGCTCTGGTTGCTGTCCCGCTGCAGCCCACTGCTGTGGAGCAATCCGCCCGCCTCTTCGCCGGCGATACCTTCCTCATTTTCGGCCGCGCCCTGCTGCTGACCGAAGGGGTCCGGCAGCTGGCCATTTTCATGTTTGCCGGCCTGATCCTGCTCTTCCTGCTCTCTATCCGCTTTCCCCAGGGCCGCCATTTCGTCCCTGGCGCCTTGGCCGCCCTGTCTCCCTTGACCGCCTCCCTGATGATGGAGCAGTTCGCCTTCAGCGCCCTGCTGCTCTTGGTAGGTATGGCCGTTCTGGTGCCCGTCATCCAGGCCGAACAGCCCGGCCTCACCCGCGCCGCCATCCGCTTCCTGCTCATGGCTGTCCTGGCCGTTCCCCTGTTTCTCATCGCCGGCTGGATGCTGGCCGACACCCAAATGGTCCAGCAAGCCCAGCTGGCCCGCCTGCTGATCATCAGCATCGCCATCTTGCTGGCCGGCTTTCCCTTCCACATCTGGGTCAGCCCCATTTTCACCGATTCACCCCCCCTGGTCTCCGCTCTCCTGTTCGGCCCGGTTCAGTTGGTGCTGATCACCTTCATCTTCCGCATCATCTGGGACTACCCCTGGCTGGCCAGCAGCGCCCTTTTTCTCGGATTCCTGCGCCAATCGGCCGCCGCCGCCGTCGTCGTCGGCGCCCTGCTCGCCTTGACCGCCGACCAGTTCAGCCGGCTGCTCAGCAGCCTCCTGCTCCTCGATATGGGCATGCTCATGCTCACCCTGACCGTCGGCCCCGATCGCGGCTGGGCGCTGGCCCTGCCCCTGCTGGTCGCCCGCTTCGCCAGCCTGCTGATCATCGCCGTCTCCCTCAGCCTGCTCCGCCGCGGCCGCCCCCTCGACCGTTACCGTGACTTTCAGGGTGCCGGCCGCCGCCGTCCCTTCACCGTCGCTTTGCTCGCCTTCGGCGCCCTCTCGCTGATCGGCCTCCCCTTGACCGCCGGCTTCAGCAGCCGCTACGCTTTGCTCAACAGTTTTCAGCACCAGCCCGGCACCTTGGGGTTGCCGATTTTGCTCATATCAGCTATGCTATGTGCTGCGTATGGATTGTTCCGGTCCATGACACCCTTGCTCCTGGAGGGTGAAACTGATTCGACTGCTTCTGGGGTGAATCGGGTCGAGTCGAGGGCTTTGCCAGCCTTGCTGCTGCTCTTGGGGTTAGGGTTTGCCTTCTTTCCTCATTGGTGGCAGCCAACTGTCCAGAGATTAGCGGCCTTATTTGGCTGATGCTGTTTTCTTGATGGCGTCGGGTCAGCTTATCATCGCTGATGATTGGGCATGTTTGTGAAGTCGATAGTTGGGAAGAGTCTGATGTCACTTAATTGGTACGCGCTCAGCGTCAAACCGCATAAGGAACAAGTCGTCCACCGGCTGCTGCAGTCGCGCGGATTTGAGATGTTCTTTCCCACTGTCACCGTCAAGCCCAAAAACCCCCGCGCTGCCAAGATCCGCGCTTATTTTCCTGGATACATGTTCGTTCGCGCCGATCTAGGCGATTTAGGTCTCAACGCCTTCAGCTGGACCCCCGGCACCCGCGGGCTGGTCGCCTACGGCGGTGAGCCCGCTGTGGTTCCCGTCGCGCTGATCCAGGAGCTCAAGGCCCGTTTGGCCCACATCGAGGCCTTGGGCGGGCCGGTGTTCGAAAACTTGAAGAAAGGGGACCGGGTGCGCATCGTCAGCGGCCCCTTTGAAGGATATGAGGCGATTTTTGATACTCGCCTCCTGGGTAATCAACGGGTGCAGGTGCTGCTCGCCTTCTTGAGCAGCCATCCCCAGCCGTTGAAGCTGCATAATGACGATATAGAGAAGTTAAACTGAAAGAGCCGTTTCGGAGTCGAGACGGCCGGAAAGCCAGTGCCAGGGTAAGCTGATTATCGATGTCTAAACAGCGGCAATAGCCTGAATGTGCTCCGCTTTACAGCGCGGGTGGTGTTTCGCACTAAACTGGTCCACATCAGGCCCGTTGCTGCGGCTGATGTCACTCTCTTCTGAGATAGCTCAGCGGCCGGCCGATCGGCATATCGGCACGGCTCGAATTAAATAATGGGATCCGCCCCGGCCGCCTATCTGGCCGCGGCCCTCCCATTCAAACCGCTTATTTTTCAAATAGCTCCATTGTCGGAAGGGCGGAGCGCGCCAGCTGAAATCCGCGCCGCCGCCCGAAAT
>JAHEEY010000515.1 GCA_024640485.1 Chloroflexota bacterium
TGTCTGACTTGATCTCCCTGGAAGTATATGACTTCGTCGGCGCCAAAGAGATCGCCGAGCAGTACAACATCGACAAGATCCCGGCAACTGTGGTCATGCAGGGTGGTGAAGAGCCAAAGGATTACGGCATTCGCTACTTCGGTATCCCTTCCGGCTATGAATTCAGCTCTGTCATCCATGATATTCTGACTGTGGGCCAGGGTGAGTCCGGCCTCTCTGCCGAGTCTAAAGCGTGGCTGGCTGGCCTGACCAAACCGATCCATATGCAGGTGTTCGTCACCCCCACCTGTCCTTATTGCCCTCAAGCGGTGCTGCTGGCCCATCAGATGGCGATGGAAAGCAGCCTGGTCACCGCGGATATGGTGGAAGCCACTGAGTTCCCCCATCTATCCAATAAATATGGTGTCATGGGAGTCCCCCGTACCGTGATCAACGAAGAGTTCCATCTGGAAGGGGCCGCCCCAGAACAGATGCTGCTGAGCAAGATGCAGGAAGTGATCGCTAACTAGAGGCTGCCTGGCACGTGGGAAAGGCGCTGGCAGTCCCTGCCTGAGGGACCGGCGCCTCTCCTTCATGACCCGTCAGGCGGCATGAAAAGCCAAGCGTCTACGGAGAGTTGAACCAATGACATTCAGTTTGAGTATGGGCATGTCAGCCCTCGATGCCCGGAAGACAGAATATGATGTGATTATCATCGGCGGCGGCCCTGCCGGAGCTTCTGCCGCCATCTACACCGCTAGAGCCGAGCTGAAGACCCTGGTGATCGACAAAGGGCTGACCGCTGGCGCGCTGGGCATCACCGGCAAGATCAGCAACTATCCCGGTGTGCCTGGACCAGTCAGCGGCGCGGAACTTGTGGAGATTATCCGCGGGCAGGCGGAGTCCTTTGGCGCGGAATTCCTGACCGACAAGGTGGTGGGCATCGATATCAGCGGTGAAAAGAAGACGGTCATTGCTGGCACCAACACATTTCATGCCGGCGCGCTGATATTGGCCACCGGATCAATGGGCCGAACCAATTCGGTGCCAGGTGAGGAGCGGCTGCTGGGCCGTGGGGTCAGCTACTGCGCCACCTGTGACGGTGCCTTCTTTAGAGAGCGGGAGGTCGCCGTCATCGGCAGCAATGACGAAGCGTTGGAAGAAGCGATGTTTCTGACCAAGTTCGCCAGCAAAGTGCATCTGCTGGCGCCCACGCCAGAGCTCAAAGCGCGTCCCCATCTGGTGAGCGAAGTTTCTGGCAGCGATAAGGTGGAGATACAGCTGGCTACTCGGCTCAAAGAGGTGGTGGGCAATGGTACCGTTAGCGGCGTCAGAATCCAGCCTCGCGGCGGTGAGGAGAGGGAACTGCCGGTCAAGGGTGCCTTCATCTATCTGCAGGGGGGCAAGCCCATCACCGACTACATGATGGAGCAGCTGGAAATGACCCCGGAAGGGTGCCTGATTGTCGACGGCGAGATGCAGACCAGGGTGCCAGGGGTGTTCGCTGTGGGCGACCTGCTCTGCACCCATATCAAACAAGCGGCAATCGCCGCTGCCGACGGCGTCGTCGCCGCCGTGGCGGTCGACAAATATCTGAACAAGAGAAAAGGGCTGCGGCAGGACTGGAAGTGATCCCTGGCTGACCAATGGCATCGAGAACGGGGACCAGTAACAGCCGTCCTGCACGGATCAGGATACCTGGGACAGCTCTTCGATGAGGGAAGAGGAAGAAGAAAAGACCTCCTGGAAAGGTCCAGGCGAATCAGCCAGGAATCTAACCAGGAGGTCTGTCTTTACAACTGAAGTGGCTAGGCGCCAGGCAATGTCTGCTTGTCTATGCCGATTTGCTGGGCAGGATCTCGTAGCTGGTCTCTACTTCAGCGACCTGCGAGAGCATGGCATGGGCGGGGCAGTAGCGGGTTTCAGACAGCTCCATAGCCCGTTCCACTGCTTCCGGGGCGACGCCGTCGCCTTCTACAATGTAATGAACATGAATGTGGGTGAACACTTTGGGATGAGACTCCGCCCGCTGCGCTTCCGCCTGTACCTTAAATCCGGTAACCGGCTGCCGTTTCTTGCGAAGGATGGAAATCACATCCATCGCCGTACAGCCCGCCAGACTGGTGAGCATTAACTCCAATGGGCGGAAGCCGTCATCGTCGCCGCCTACGTCGACACTGGAGCCTAAATTAATGGTAAAGCCGGAATCGGCCGTACCTTCAAAACTGAGTCCGTGGTCCCAGGTAACCGAAGCTTTCATTTTTGTTCTCCTATGAGTTCAGAAAGGCTGGTTCAAGCGGAGCAGCCTTTCGGTGATAAATCTACACAGGGGCGCTGAAGCCCCGATACTCAGCGGAGGTCACGCCTCCGGCGAGTTAGCTATCAAGTGAAGGCGCCGCCTTCGGCGACGTAGCCGCACGCTTTGCATGTCAGGATAAACAGGCTGTCGTAAGCCAACAGCCCTCGGCGGCAGATCGGACATGTCTGGCCCGGTTCGGGGGCGGCAGAGCAGCGTTCCGCTGCCGGACGATCTTGCTGCCACCAGTATGACTGCTTTGAGGTTTTGTCTTTCGCTTGCATTGAAATTCCTCGGCTGAGACAGTCGGGCCGCCTCACGCATTATATTAGATGCGCCAGCAGGGGAAAAGTAACATTCGCTAAGAGGCCGCTGGTAGGGCATCGGCGATTCCGTTTTTCTGCTATAATCGGCGCCATGACCCATGACAAAGAATTGGCGACGATGAGCGCTGACGTTAATGACGATGAGATTCTTGCACGGGCGCGAGCCGGCGATCCTTCGGCCTGCGCTTTGTGTATCGACACCTACGGCCCGCTGGTTTATCGGCTGGCGCTGCGCTTGATGCAGAATGAGGCTGATGCTGAAGACGTGGTTCAGGAGACCTTTATCAACGCTTTCAACGCAGTCGACCGGTTTGAAGGTAGATCTGGTCTAGGCACCTGGCTTTACCGGATCACTTACAACAACGCCATGATGCGGCTGCGGAAGAGCGTGCCTGATGACGTCGACATCGACAGCGCCGTGAACGACGGTGATGCCATGTTCCGCATCCCTGAGCAGATGTACGATTGGTGCTGTCTGCCGGAAAAAGACTTCCGTACCGCGGAGGTACACGACCAGCTGTCGCAGGCGGTTGATGAGCTGTCACCGGCGTTGAGGAGTGTGTTCACCTTGCGTGAACTAGAGGGCTTGTCGACGGCAGAAACCGCCGAATCGCTGGACATATCGGAAGCTTCGGTCAAGACACGTTTACATCGTGCCCGGCTGCAGCTGCGGGAATCCTTGGCTGACTATTTCAGCGAGCGGCTCTTGGCGGAGTAAGGGATATGAGTATGAGTGAGAAAAACTGCCACCATCTGCTGGACTACTTGTCAGATTACCTGGATGGAGAGGCGTCAGCCGAGATCTGCGCTGAAATCGA
>JAHEEY010000098.1 GCA_024640485.1 Chloroflexota bacterium
TGCCCTTTTGGGGCGATCAAGAATAGCTGAACCCCACCCACCAGCCGATCTATGATTGGCCCTCAGCCGGCGGTGCCACCCGCTCCATTTGGAACAGGTCGGTCACCCTGGTATAGCCTGAGCCCGCCAGCCGCCCGATGGGCCGCAGTCCAGCCAGATCGACATACCCCCCTTGATAAAGATCGTCGCGGATGTGAATGCACTGAACCTCACCGAAGATCGCCGCGCCGCCTCCAGGGTCTTCGCTGAGGGTGACAATCTGGCGAAGCTTGCACTCAAAAGCGACGGGCGCCTCGGCTACCCGTGGCACACCGATGGTCTCACTGGCTGCCGGAGTGACTCCCGCCCACTGAAATTCCGACTGTCCTCGGGGAAGTATGGTCGCGCTGAGGTTCATCTGCTCGGCTGTATCTTCATTGGTGATGTTGACCACAAACTCAGCCACCTGCTCTATGTTGAGCCAGGTATCCTTTTTGCGCCCGTCAGGGTGTACCCCTGGGCAGAAGACAAGCGTCATCGGGCTTGGGCAAACCGCAGTGAAATATGAGAATGGCGCCAGGTTGAGATTCCCTTGGGTATCGATACTGCTAACCCAGGCGATAGGCCGGGGCAATATGGAACCAATCATCAGCTTGTAGCGTTCGTTTCGATCTAGCGCTTCGGGTTTCAGGATCATTTGAGCTCCCTTTCTTCAATCAGAATCGAGGCCGGCTGCCGCTGGTATAAACCGCCAATCACCCGCATCGGCCATTTCCCCTGCTTGCGGGCAAGATAGTCGGCCCGGTGCCGGGCGAATTCCGGATCTAACGTCGACAGCGGCTGCATCCCCCCGTTGAAGACGACGTCCGGATCAATGGACCGCAGCTTGGTACTGACTCGAAATGTGGGCGCTTCCTCATCCCAGGCAAATCGGGTGTCCGGCGATACCAGTTGGATCAATTTTCGCAGCTCCGGGTCATCCGAGTCGCACAATTTGCCCCAGACCGGTTCGTCAGTCAGCCAGAAGTCCGCTTCGCTGATAACACCCAGTGACAATCCCCGTCTGATTGCCTGGGCAGTCAATTCGTACAAGCCGACTTCATCGAAATTAGACCAGCTGGCATCGTCTGCCTTGATAAATGTATACCCCAACCATTGGGCGGCTTGCAGATTGTCGGCAGCGATTCGGCCTTCGACCACTGCCAAATGATTCAGGGCGTCTTGGATCTCAGCCAGTGTCGCCAAACCCAAGGGCAGGATATCGCGCAGAAAGTAGTCCAGCCGATCGGCGCACAGCCGGGGAAGGGGCTGTTCCAGCAGGGGAAACTCTTGGTCATCGAGAACTCGCCGCCAATCATGACCATGGCTGGCCAACAGCTGGGGCACATCGGTAGTGGAGAGAAACCACTCCTTCTTTTCATCATGATAGCTTTGGCTGTCATGCCCATCAACGACATAGTCAATGACATGGCTGAAAGCGGTATGGCTGACATCATGGAGCATTGCAGCGATCTGTTCTTCTACCGAAGCGCCCAGCCGGCGCACTATCAACATCGCCCCCAGGGAGTGCTCAAAACGGCTGATTGGGCTGGTCACCCCGATCAAACCGCTGATGCCGTGCTGCAGCACCCCTTTCAGCCGCTGCATCGCCTCCGATGCCATCAAATCGATCAAGACCGGCTCACTCAAATCGTACTGCCCATAAACCGGATCGGTGTATCTCAATTGCATTCCATCTCCACCAACTCACTCTTCGATGCTAGCCGCTTCGTTTACCCCATTTCGGAAATCCCATCGGCAGCAATCAGGCTGGTAAAATATCCTACGCTGCCGTAGTTCACAGACGCATGTCAGAGGTAATTCGTGCGCCTCACTGCTCATCTGATCCAATAGCTGAGCTCGAATTTGGGCAATGATACTTGGATTGTTCCTAAAAAACATCGGATTTGGTATTATACTATTGTCCGTATGGTAACTTGAGAAACATATGTGCCTAAATAAAGTCAGGCGGAGCATCCTCATCGTTTGTTGTATTGTTGGATTGGCAGCATGTCGTATTGACGATTTGCCGCCGACCGTGTCTGTACCCACGCCAGAAACGACGGCAGTCCAACCGAATCCCGTCAGCCACGCTGCCTTGGCGGCGGATCCATACGGGTATCAGGACACCTATCTGCAGCTTACTGGCGAGTTCAGCAAGGTCCCGCAGCTCATTTGCGGGACAAGCCGCCATGCCTCCCCAGCCGGATGGGGACTGACGGCGGACTCGCTAATGGCGTTAGCCGATGGCTATGGCAGCCAGCTGAACGCTTTGGCCCCACAGAGATTGATGATCACTGCCAACGGCTGGTGGCGGCAGTGGCAGGGGCTGGTTGGCTGCGGCAAGACCGCCACCATGCAGACCGTCTGGTATCTTGAAGTCGATGAAATCGTGTCACCCAACCCGTTGGTTCAGGTGACTCTGACCAGAGCCAGCGGCGAAGCCATATCGGCTGCCGTCACCGCACCAGAGATGGAGGAAGTCCCCGCCCAACCGACCCAGACTCCGGAAATACCCACCGCTACTGCCGCCGCCACGCTCCCAGGTATCGAAACGGTAGAGCCTGAAGCTGGCACCGGTACGCCAACGCCTGATTCTGGGGCCAGTCCCATTTCCGGCACGGCCGGCACCCCCACCATAGGGGCGACATCGTCTTTGACCCCAACGCGTCGCACCGGGCTGGGGGTCACCTTGACAGCGACAGCCGCCCCAGGGACGGCGACCGCCACACCTGCCGCCGGCACCGGCACCGCGACCCCGCTGCCGACCAATACCATGACACCACTGCCGACGGTGACAACGGCAGCAGCCGGTGCACCGACAGCGACTGCTACGTCACCAGCCGTTAATTTAGTAGTAAATCAAGGGCCCGTCGTAGAGACCGAAATGGTGGGCGCCCCTTTGGCTCCGAATCAGACCCATAGCTGGGACTTCACCATCGACAGCAGCGCCGTCATTACGGTGAATGTAGCCGCCTCCAGCAGCCTGGATATCGTGATCTCCATCTTCAACCAACAAGGCACGCCCATTATCCAGCAGAATATCGCCGCGCCGGGCCAAATCGAGCGCATCTCGGCACTGCAATTGCCCTCACCAGGTGATTACCAGATTACGATTCGGGCAGCGCAAGGAAACAGCGGTCATTACGCGATGATGTTCTTGCTTCAGGACTCATACAACTTCGTCGGCAAAGGGATTTTGAGCCTAAATGAAGAGGCAAACAGCACACTTGAGGCCAGCAGCGATCATTTCTGGTTCTTCGAGGGACAGGCAGGGGATATCGTGAGTATAGTGGCAATCCCAGAAGACAGCAGTAATCTGTTCCTGGAGCTGTACGATCCCGATGGAGAAGAGATCAGTGGTTTCGTGAATGATCATCCAGGCGGTCAGCAGGAACAGATATCACAGTTCACGCTGCCCGATGCTGGCATCTACTCGATCAGAATTGGGGAGTATGATTTCGCCGAAAGCAGCTACCAGATTCGGCTGCTGGCTGAATGAACCGCACTCGCTGCTAGAGGCCCACAGCTTGCCGGCGGTTAACGGAACCGGCTCATCCAATTATCAACACTAAAGCGCTGCTCCTTCCAAGGGTCGGCTTCATTGTGATAGCCCGCTTTTTCCCAGAATCCCAGCTGGTCGTCGGCACGGAACTCCAAAGCCCGCAGCCATTTTCCGCCTTTCCACAGGTAAGCTGACTTAGCTTCAGCGCCGTCAGAAAACGCCCCGATCAAGCCGCGCAGCGGGTAGCCATGGTCGCTGGTGATCGGTTTCCCATCATAGTGAGTTGCCAGAATGAAGTTCCCCTGCAGGACCAGTTCAATTGGGGTGTTGGTAGTATACCCGTGTTCACAATGCTGGATCACGTATTTCGCCTCGGCCTTAGGCTTGATAAACCCTTCGCTGATCAATGTCGCCAGCGAAACCCCTTCCCAAACGGTATCGAACTTGGACCAGCGGGTTACGCAGTGCAGATCCAAGGTCACTGAACATCGAGGCAGCTGATTGAATTCTTTCCAGCTCCAGGTGACGTTTTCTTCCAATGCGCCAAACAGATTCAGGTCCCAGCTGTCGAGATTAACTCTTGGAACCGTTCCATAGTGCAAGACCGGGAATTTATTGGTCAATGACTGCCCAGGCGGCAGCCGATTCTCAGAACGAACAATCTTCTCTTCTTCGCGACGTCTATTCACATTCTTGAACATTTTCTCTCTCCACCAACAAGTAAAGCCACCTTCTCAGTCGACTGAATTGGTCACGTCCCGCTGTCTAAACCATTGGCAACCGTATTACACAGCGCTTTCGGTGACCCCTTACAATCACTGTTAGGAACCCAGTGTACTTTGACATCATTAGCCGCAGATTAGCTGAACCCATCCCCTTAGGGGTTACTCAGATTTTAGGAACCGCGGCGGCTGTTCATGCCCTGCTCAATTTGACGGTGTAAAGGTTGGCATATCCTCCAGTTAGGATAGACTTCAAAGGATACTCTGCTTTGTACAGGATCCAGTTTATGACTGTCAGTCAGCGCGCTTTTTTACGCCAGCGAGATTATCTTGCGGTCTCCATCACCCATTTCTTTGTTGACATCCTAAACAGCGGGCGCACACTGCTGGTGGCCCTGTTGGCGATCAGTGTCGGCCTGACCAATACCCAGGTGGGGATCGCCCTGCTGCTCTACAACGTGGGCAGCTCATTGTCCCAGCCATTGTTTGGCTGGCTGGCGGATCGCGCCGGCGCCCGCTGGCTGACTATCGGCGGCATGGGCTGGATGATATTGTTTTACAGCATCGCTTCCCTGGGCACTGATTGGCTGGCACTGATAGCGCTGACCATGGCCGGCCTCGGCTCCGGCGCCACCCACCCTACCGGCACTATGGTCGCCAGTCAATCCAGCCAGACCCACCGGACGCAAGCAACCGCCCTGTTCTTCATGGCCGGCCAACTGGGGCTATTTTCCGGGCCAGTACTCGCTGGCGTGCTGCTGGAACAGTACGGCCGGCCCGGTTATCTGGTACTGCCGGTGACCGCTTTTATCGCCTTCGCCAGCAGCTGGCAGTGGCTCTCCCAAAAGCACGACCATGGTCACCCCAAGCCGCAGCAGGCTGCCGCCCGGGCAGACGGCATCAGCAGCGGTGCTGTGATGGCATTAAGCCGAGTGCTGCCGCTGGCTGTGATCATCCTCATCGGCAGCACCGTCAGCGTTACCGCCATCAATTTCTCCCCCAAGCTGTTCACGGAGCTGGGGTACGCTCCCGGCTATGTGGGCTGGCTTGCGGGCCTTTTTATGGCCGGCTCCGCCATTGGCGGCATTGTGGGCGGCTCACTGGCCGACCGATACGGGGGGAAACCGGTTATCCTGATGGGTATCTTGGGAACCATACTGCCCATCTACTTCTATATCCCGGCAGCGGGGGCAGTTCGTTTCGCGCTCATCCTGCTGGCTGGCTTTTTCGGCGGCATGCCTCACAGCGTGCTTATCCTCATGGCCCAATCTCTGCTGCCAGGGCGGCAGGCATTGGCCTCCGGATTGGCGCTGGGCTTCATGTTCTTCAGCGGCTCGGTGGGCAGCTTCTTCGTTGGAGTCTTCGCTGATCGTCTCGGGCTGGCAATGGTCCTGCAGGGAACCGCCCTGCTGCCGTTCGCGGCTGCCGTCGCCGCCCTGCTGCTGCCCAAGGGCGCCGCCGACACATCCAATAAGCAGAGATTAGTTGAGCCAATGAGCACCTCAGCCAGACCATGATATTTCTTCTCGCCAGCATCGTCTTCTTTGCTGCGATTGTCCAGACCCTGTCAGGCTTTGGATTCGCCTTGATCGTCATGCCGCTGGTGACCTTGATGATGGGGTTCCAGACAGCCGCGCCACTGGTGGCGATGGTGGCGGTGATCATCACCAGCATTAACTTCATTCGTTACAGATCGGCGGTCAACTTAGGTGAGCTGGCCCGTCTGGGAATCGCCTGCGTGCTGGGAATTCCGCTAGGTGTCTGGTCACTGGCTCAGGTGAGCGAAACCATCATCAACCCCATGTTAGGCGCTGTCCTAACCGCCTATGCCCTCTATTCACTGGCCCGGCCCTCGCTGCCAGCGCTGCGCGCCCGCGGCTGGACCTATGTGGCAGGCTTCACCGCCGGATGTTTAGGCGGCGCCTACAACGTACCAGGGCCGCCAGTTATCTTATACGGACGGCTGCGCGGTTGGCCGAAAGATGAATTCAGGGCGGTGCTGCAGGCGCTATTCCTGCTAAATAGTTTGCTGGTCACGGCAGCCCATTTTGCCGCCCATCATGTGACCGCCGAGACAGTCAGCCTGTTCGCCTATGCCGTCCCTGGACTGCTCCTGGGCATATTCACAGGCTCTCGCATCGACATCAAGCTAAGCCATGAGCGCTTTCGGCTCTTTGTCAATATCCTGCTGCTGCTGCTGGGGATTTCGCTGATATTCAGCTTCAACCATAACTAATCAGCACAAAAAGGGTTAGAGAGAACAGAAAGCAACCCTTCAATTTAATGTAGTCGATGGAAGATCGCTATGCGAACGATGTATCTCGACGTACACATTCCACGCATCTTGCTCACCCGATTGTTGGGCCGTTTTTGGCCAGCCGCCTATTTCGCCCCAACGGCACCCCTGCATCTAGACCTGCTCCCTGAACCGCCCCTGCCCGCCGACAATTGGATCCGGGTAAGGAATCGGCTTTGCGGCATCTGCGGCAGCGATCTGCATCAAATGTTCCTGGATACCAGCTTGAAGGTCGCCCCATTGGCGCTGCCCGCCCATCAGCGGATCTATCTCGGACACGAGATGGTGGGCGTCGTGGAAGAGGTTGGCCCATCGGTCACTGAGTTCAAATTAGGGGATCGCGTCGTTCGTTGGGGCCGGGCGGTCGACTGCCTCGCCCGCGGACGGACGACGCTTTGCCCTCCCTGTCAGCAAGGTCATCGTGTGTTATGTCAACATGCCTCCGAACCGCTCAGCTTCCATCCCATTGGCGGCGGCTTCGGCGATACCTTCATCACGCCCGCCAGCACGCTGCTGCCGGTACCCGAAGCGCTGACTGATGAACAGGCGATATTCGCAGAACCTGCCGCCGTCGCTATCCACGCCGCGTTTCGCAAACAGCTCGATCCCGGAGACCAGGTTCTGGTTCTTGGATGCGGCACCATCGGCTTTCTGCTGATTCAAGCGATCCTGGCCCGGCAGCCGGATTGCGAGATCACCGCCCTGGCTGAATTCCCCTGGCAGGCTGAGCTGGCTAGCCAGTATGGCGCCGCCCATACTTTTCTGGTTCAGGAAGACGGGTACGCCGAGAGCGCCCGGTTGACCGGCGCTCAGCTGTACCAGGGAAGAGGGGGAAATCGCATGCTGATGGGCGGGTACGATCTGGTGTTTGATGTCGTCGGTATCGCCGCCACCCTGGGTAATGCCCTGCGCTGGACCCGGGCGGGCGGTGCCGTTGTTCTGGTCGGTGTGAATCTACACCCGATGGCGCTGGATCTGACCCCGGTCTGGTATCAGGAAGTCGACCTGCTGGGCGCCGTTGGCCATGACATCGTCAGCTGGCAGGGCCAGCCCATCTCGACCTTTGCACTGGCCATGTTGTGGATGCAGCAGAGGATCATTCGCCCTGAACGGTTGCTTACGCATCGATTTCCCCTGGAGAGATATCGCCAGGCATTTCTGACAGCCGCTGACAAACATCAATATCAGTCGATCAAGGTCGCCTTTGACCAATTCAGTTGAATATCATTTTACGGAGGGAAAAATGACGGAAATTGCGATTGCCGCAAAATCAACGCGTAAAGAGCGAATGGCCTGGTATTTCTATGACTTCGGCAACTCCGCCTACGCGGCGGTGGTGCTGCTGGCCATTTACTCGGCCTATTTTCAAGGGGTGGTCGTCGGCGGCGCTGAAGGATCCCGGCTGTGGGGGCTGTCGGTGGGCGTCGCGATGCTGGTGGTCGCGATCATATCGCCATTCTTGGGCAGTCTGGCAGACTTCTCCGGCACCAAGAAACGTTTCCTATTCTTCTTCACCGCCCTCTCCTGCTTGTTCACCGCCGGGCTGTTCTTCGCCGAAGAAGGAAGTGTCGCCATCGGCATGGGCTTCTTCATCCTGGCAGAAATCGGCTACCGCAGTGCCCAGGTCTTCTACAACGGCCTGCTGCCTGAAATCGCCGCCCCGGAAGAGATCGGCCGCATCTCCGGAAACGGTTGGGCCATCGGCACTGCCGGCGGGGTCGTCTGCCTGCTGATCATCTTGCCCCTGGTGGTGATGATCGACAGCAATTTCATTATTCGTTTGTCGATGGTGATCACTGCAGTATTCTTCGCAGCATCGGCTGTTCCCATCTTCCTCTGGCTGCCAGAACGAGCCGAACGACGATCACTGCCGGCTGGTGCGTCTTACTTCACCCTGGCGATCAAGGAGCTCCGCGACACCTTTAACACCACCAAAGAGTTCAAAGAATTTCTTAAGTTCATGTTGGCCTTTCTGGTATACAACGACGGCGTGATCATGGCCCTTGATTTTGCCGCGATTATCGGCGCGGTGCTGTACGGCCTGGACCAAACGGGATTAATCATCTTCGTTATTCTGGTGCAGGTCACCAATGTGATTGGGGCGTACATCTTCGGCCATGTGGTAGATAAATACGGCAGCAAGCGGGCCTTGGCCCTTTCCATTCTGGTGATGATCGGCGGAGTTATCTGGCTGTACTTCAACCGTTCGTTGACGGTCTTCTACATCATCGGCGGCATTGCCGGCATTGGCATGGCTGGCATCCAATCGATCAGCCGGACCATGGTGGCGCTGTTCAGCCCGCCAGGGAAGAGCGCAAAATTCTACGGCATGTTTGCGGTGACCGGTCGTACTTCCTCATTTATCGGCCCGGCCGTGTACGGCTGGATCGCGGCAGACGCCGCTATCTGGTACCAAAAGCAGGGGCAATCGATCACGCTGGCGGAACAATCCGGGCAGCGGCTGGCGATTTTGTCTATCGCCATATTCCTCTTTGTCGGCTTGCTGCTGCTGTGGCAGGTAAACGAAACCAAAGGCGCCAAGGAATCAAAGGCATAACCTCATGTACCAATTAGAAGAGCAGGTCGCCATTATCACCGGCGCCGGACGGCGCGGCGGCATCGGAGCGGAAATCGCCCGCCGCCTGGCTGCCGAAGGGGCGCACCTGGTGCTGGCCGACATCTGCCGCTCACCCAGCGACCTCCCCCATGCCGGCAACGCCGCCTGGGAAGAGCTGTCGGCGGTGGCCCAGGAAGTTGAGGCGCTTGGCGCCAGCAGCCTGGCCTTACAAGTGGACGTCACCGACGGCCGCTCAGTCCAGGAGATGATCGCTCAGACGAAAGAGAAGTTTGGCCGGCTGGATATCCTGGTCAATAATGCCGGCGCCGCCATCGGCCCGGCCCCTATACTGCACATGGCTGAAGAGGCATGGCGCAAGACACTGGAAATCAATGCCACCGGCACCTTTCTCTGCTGCAAATGGGCACTGCCGCTGATGATCAAGAACCAGCGGGGCGGCAGGATTATCAACATCTCGTCCATCGCCGCTCGCAAGCCCCGCCCGTTCATGTCCGCGTATGCCGGAAGCAAAGCGGCGGTATTGGCGTTGACTCAATCGCTGGCGCAGGAAGCGGCCGAGTACGGCATCACTGCCAACGCCGTCCTGCCAGGGGATATCAACACCGAGATGAAGCAGTGGGGACTGCAGATGGAGTCGATGGTGATGGGATCTTCTCAGGAGGAGGTCACTTCAGCGCTGGCGGCGCGTATCCCTTTGGGACGGCTGGGAGTACCTGCCGATGTGGCTCAGCTGGTCGCGTTCCTGGCATCGGACCAGGCATCCTTCCTAACCGGACAAGCATTCAATGTTACCGGCGGCAGGGAATTGACATAACTATCTATTTGAAGGATTCACCCCTGGCTGGCGTCACAGCCAGGGTGAGTCAAGACAGTCGCAAACAGGAGATTTAGATGGCCGAAATTACCGGTGGTGAACTTCTCATCAGATGCCTCCACGCGGAACGGGTCAAGTTCATCCATGCCATTACAGATGGCACCTATATGATCGTTTTAGAAGCACTGGAGCGGTTGGGGCAAGAATTCGGTATGGAACTGGTCGTCCCCCGACATGAAGCTGCCGCCGCCCATTTTGCCGATGCCTATACTCGGGTGACTGGTGAGCCAGCTGTGGTTATGGCCTGTGCCGGCCCAGGAGCGGCAAATCTGCTGTCGGGGATCATTTGTGCCCAAGGGGAAGGCAGCCCAGTGGTGGCTATTACCACCACCCGCCGCAGCGCCATTGGCGATGCTTACCGGCATCTTGGCAGCACCCAGTCCCCAGACCATCTGCCCCTGTTCCGTCCCGCGGTGAAGTGGAACGGCAAAGTCGAACATTGGGTCCGTATCCCCGATATGGTTCGACACGCCTTTCGGGTGGCAACGGCAGGGCATCCGGGGCCGGTTCACCTGCTGATTCCGGAAGATATCCTAAACGCCCGGGGTGATGAAGCCAGCGTCCAAATATGGCCTCAAGAGCAGTACCGCATCGCCCGAAAACCAACCGCTGCCCCCGAACTGATCGCCGAGGCTGCCCAACGGCTGGTATCGGCTAAATTGGTCAACATCCATGTCGGCGGCGGCGCTTCCAGGGCCGGCGCCGGTGAGGAAGTCCAGGCGTTAGCCGAACATCTAGGGTTCCCGGTAACCAACAGTACCAGTGCCCGGGGGATCATCCCCGAAGACCATCCGCTGTTCTTCGCGCCGCTGTGCATGGCCTCATTCATGGCTCACCAACAAGCGGATGTCGTGTTGGCTGTGGGCACCCGCCTGGGCGAACTGTCCATGTGGGGCAAGCCGCCTCTTTGGGGGGATCCGGCAGAGCAGCAGATGATTCAGATCGACAGTGAACCAACCAACATCGGCTTGAATCGCCCGGTGGACATGGCGCTGGTAGGCGACGCTAAAGCGGTCTTAGGGCAGCTGCTGGCAGCCGTGAGGGCGTTGACACCTAAACGGGAACCTCACCCCGCCCTGGCCATGCTGCGGGGGGTACAAGATGGCTGGCAAGCCGATCTGGATCAGGCGATTGCCGATATGGATCAAACCCCAATGATCAGTGGTCAAATCGTGAAAATATGTCACCAGTTCTTCGCCGATGATGCGATTCTGGCAGTCGATGGGGGAAATACCACCATGTGGGCGATGCACTATATGCTGCCCAAGAGCCAGCGCTCGGTGTTATACACCTCCAACATGGGCTACCTGGGGACCGGCCTGCCCTACGCCATCGGCGCTAAAATAGCCGCCCCTGATAAACAGGTTTACTGTATCACCGGCGACAGTGCTTTTGGCTTCAATATTCAGGAGCTGGAAACCGCGGTTCGCCACCAGCTGCCGGTGATCATCATCGTCGCCGTCGATCAAGCGTATGGGATGGAGAAGTCGGCCCAGCGGCGGGTATTTGGGCGTGAAGCCGATTGGTTTGGCCAGGAGCTTTCGCCGGTCCGCTATGACCAGGTAGCGGTGGCGATGGGCTGCCACGGTGAATATGTGACCACAGGCACCGAACTCAAGCTGGCACTGGAACGGTCGGCGGCCTCTGGAAAACCAGCGGTGATCCATGCCGCGGTTGACCCGGTGGCCAATGTGGATCCGCCGGGCCTCTGGTTGTGGAGCGCGGCGCGGTCTGGACAAGTCTCACTGTAGGCTATTCCCGCACAATACCAACAAACAAAAAAAGGGGCGACGATTAATACCGTCGCCCCTTCTGCTTTTACCAATGCTTTGGGATTATCCCACCTGCTCCCTGATGGTTTCCGCAAAAGCCCGCGCCCGCTGTTCCGCGGTCCCCGTGTAATGGTTTGCGTCCATGAGCAGCTCAATTTGCTCAGCCGGCAGGAACCGCTTGATCCGGCTGTCAGCGCACAACAACGCGGCTAGAGGGTTGGGCCGTCCCTGACGCAGCGCCGCCCATGCCT
>JAHEEY010000099.1 GCA_024640485.1 Chloroflexota bacterium
TGGTTCAGCCGCTGCAGCAGATAGCGGCGGGCCGGGCGGCCGTCCATCTGCCGGCTGACCACGTAGGTATCATGGATGTGGCCCAGGCCGTATGGCTCGGCCAGTAGGGGCCGACCGGCCATCTGGAAGCCGGCGGCAGCCTGCTCCGCGGTAAGTGCCATCAGCGGCTCCACAGGGCAGCGGGGTAGATCCCCTGCTCCACCAGCCGGGCCATGGATGCTTTGACCCTGGGCTTGTCCTGCTGGTAAGTCACCCCATACCATTGGTCGTCGGTGGACAGTACCTTCACCTGGGTAGTCCCATCGGCGATCATCTCCTTGACCACCCCGGGCAGGAAATATTCGGCGGTATCGATATTCGCGGCGCTTCTTTCCAGAAAGGAGCCGAAGCGGGTGGTGAGCTGCGGGAGGATCTGTGGGCCAAATCCCCAAAGGTTCATAGAGACGACGGTGTCGTCGGCAAGGTCGACCCACAAGCCGCTCTGATCATCCAGGTACTGGATCCCTTCGGGCCGCCGTTCAATCCGGGTGCGCTCGTCGATGTCCAGCAGGCAGCCGCCCCTATCGACCCGACAGACGCCGCGGGAGACGTAGCCGTGTTCGGAGACGGTGTTGGCCAATCGAAAGCCGACCATGCTGGCGTCCACCAGCCCAGCGGCATCCGCCGCGGTCAGATGATCGGCCAACAGCTGGTAGCTGTTCTGCCCATAGTAATCGTCGGCATTGATCACCGCGAACGGGGAATCGACCACCTCCCGGGCAGCCATGACGGCGTGGGCGGTGCCCCACGGCTTTTGACGGCTGGGCGGCAGTTTGTAGCCTTCAGGGAGATCATCCAAGTCCTGATACACGTAGCCGGTCTGGATTTGCCGTTCGATCCGCCTGCCGATGGCCTCGCGAAAGGCGGCATCGATTTTGCGGTTGATCACAAACAGTACCTGGGTGAACCCCGCCTTCAAGGCGTCATAAATGGAATAGTCAATGATCAGCTCGCCGCTGGGGCCGACGGGGTCGATCTGTTTCAAGCCGCCGTATCGGCTGCCGGCGCCTGCCGCCAACACGACTAGGGTCAGCTTGGGGGATAGGTGCGTGGTTGTAGACATTCGCTCTTCCTTGGTCCTGTTTTGATCTCGCGGTCAGCAGCGGAGAACTCAGTTCTCCGGTCGAATAGCGTGAAGCAATCGGGTCCGCCAATTGTAGCGGAAATGATGGTTTGATGACAGGGCGCCGGCTGGGGCGATGGCGGCCCAACCAGCGCCGCGGGCGCGGCGAAATGGGAGGTTCATAAATCAGAAAACGCTTGTCAACTTGTCTTGATGGTGATATAAGTCATAAATATGGCTGATCACATTACGTTCACTTGCCAGGTCAGCATGATAGACAGAGACAGCGCCCCCCGTTCTTAAGCCAATTACCGCTGTCACACTCACTCTGCAATTAATCGGCTTCCGATTTCGACCATTGCTGGCGGCAAAGGCTGCCGCTGATGAGCAAACAGCTAACTACCACTGCCATACCGGGCCAACATCAACATGCGCGGCTTCATAAAATTGCCCAGCTTTTAATACCATAGGAGGTGAGGATCGATAACCCACAATTCGTAATACGACAACGAGTTATTTGATGCGACTTATTGGTTTGATGGTGCAGCAATCGGGCACGGCGACCACCTGGGGGAGGCCCGTCGCCTAATACCGAGTTTCGCAGCACGGTAGAAATAGGAGGAGAACGTGAAAAAAGAGAAAATTACCCAGAAAGAGATGGAAGATGTCCATGTCTTGATCCCCGGAGCATACCAGCAATTGAAGAATGGCGTCATCAGCCGGCGCGAATTTATGCGAATGGCAACCTTGCTGGGCATGTCAGCCGGTGTAGCCACATTTGCAGCCGCCTGTGCCAGCAATGAAGAGCCGGAAGCGACGGCGACCGCCGTGCCCGTGGCAGACGAGCCAGCCGCAGCCGCGACTGAAGCACCGGCAGACACCGGCGGCATCAAACGAGGCGGCACCCTGACCAAGTCGATGCAGCTGCAGCTGCTGGACCATCCCGCCCGCCTTTCCTGGGTTGAAGGCGCCAATATCGTACGCCAATTTGGCGAGTATTTAACTGAGACCGGCAGCGACAACATCACTCGTCCCTATCTCCTGGAGAAATGGGAAGTCAGCGATGATGTCAAAACCTGGGACCTGTTCCTGCGCAAAGGGATTAAGTTCAATAATGGGGATGAGTTCACCGCGGATGATGTCATGTTCACCTTCGGCGAATGGCTCAATCCTGATGTTGGCTCCTCGATGCTGGGCCTGCTCTCCTACCTGGATGGCATGGACAGCGTCGAGAAAGTCGATGATTATCAGGTTCGCCTCAACCTGAACGCCGCCAACATCGGCGTGCCGGAGCATCTGTTCCACTACCCGGCCATCGTCCTGCATCGGGACTTCGGCGGCGACATCATCAAACAGCCGGTGGGCACCGGTGCCTTCACCTTGGTGGAATACGCGGAAGGCGAACGGGCCGTGTTCAAGCGGCGCGAAGATTATTGGCAGAATGGCGCCGACGGCCAACCGCTGCCCTATTTGGATGAAATCATCTATGTCTCGACCGACAAAGATGCCGGCACCGCCGCGCTGCAGTCCGGTCAGGTAGACTCCATGTACGATCCCCGCCCCACCGATTTCCAGGCATTGAAAGATGTACCTGGTTTGACCGTAAGGGCAGCCAGCACCGCCCAGGCGTTGATCCTGCGCATGCGCGTCGATCTGGCCCCGTGGGATGACAACCGGGTCCGGACAGCGCTGAAGAAATGCCAGGACCGGGCCAAGATCCTGCAGCTGGCTTACTTCGGCGAAGGCGATCTCTCCATCGATGCCCATGTCGCCCCGGTACATCCGGAGTATTGCGAAAAAGAAATCCCGGCATATGATCCCGAGGGCGCCAAGGCGCTGTTGGAAGAGTACGCCGCTGAGAAGGGGCTGACCCTGCCCTTGAAGGTTACCCTGGCCACCAAAAACGACCAGGCCGAACCGGAAATCGCTCAGGCATTGAAGGAGTTGGCCATCCCAGGTGGTTTTGACATCAGCCTGGACATCACCGATCCATCCGGTTATTGGGACCGCTGGACCGAAGTCGACCTGGGGATCACCTCCTGGACCCACCGTCCTTTGGGCACCATGGTGCTGCCGCTGGCATACACCAAAGAGTCCATCGGCGCCTGGAATGAGACCCGCTGGTTCGACGATGAGTTCGAAGAGCTGCTGCGGCAGGCAGAAGGCACCCTGGATGTGGAAGCACGCCGGGCGCTGATGTGCCAGATCGAAGAGATCATGCAAGAGCGCGGCCCCATCGGCAACTGCTTCTGGAAGAGCGTCTGGAACATCACCGCCTCCAAATTCCAGAACATCAAGCCTCATCCAACCGCCTACGATCTACTCTACGACGTTTGGATCGACGCATAGGATTTTAATCTACGAACCGGCCTGCCGCGAGATGGCAGGCCGGTTCATCCAGCTATCCGCTACCTTTAGAATCCAATCTCGACGGGCCCGGCCCGAGGTTCTGATATGGTCTCATCCAACTCGTTTGTAAGCTGGGTTCTGCCGTCCATCGGCAGGCCCGGAACCTGGCTCTTGTTTGTGCCGAACTGCCCCTGCACCGGTAAGAGTGGCTGACGCTGGGAGGAATTGCTCATGGCCCGATTTCTGATTCGCAGTGTTATCTCCACAATTGTTACGATCCTGTTGGTCTCGATGGCCCTCTTCTTTCTGCTGGAAGTAGGCAGCGGCGATATCACCGTCAAAATCCTGGGCGTCTTCGCCACCCCGGAACAGCGGGCCTCCTATCGGGCACAATTAGGACTTGATGCTTCGCCATGGCAGCGATATTTGGACTGGCTGATCGGCAATGACACCCGGGCCGAGTCGGAGGTTGGCTACCAGCTTTCGGCGGTGGCGAATCCGCAGACCGGCGAGAAAGAGTGGTGGGCGGATGTCGACGGCACCCTGACCCAATGGAGTCTAGAGGATGGGGTGCTGGTAGTGCTCCACCGTCTGGAAGACGGCTCTTCAATGCCGGCTGACCAGCAGGTGGTCTGGTCTGTAGGCAGCAACGGGGAAGAGTATTTCTGGGGAGTAGACAACAAGAACAATGCCGTCAAATGGGTGCAGGGTGAAGGGGAAGAGGTGTGGGTGCTGACCAAAGCGGGAATGCGAAAAGAAGGGAACGGCCCGCAGGAGTATATCCCGCTGCGCAAAGGGCTGCTGCGGGGTGATGCCGGCAAATCGCTGCAGTACGGCCGTCCGGTGGCGGTTACCCTGCTGCCGCGTATCCGCAACACCTTTGTTCTAGCTGGGGTCGCCTTCATGGTGGTGATGCCGCTGGCGCTGTTCCTGGGGATCATCGCCGGCATCAATGAAGGCAAGCCGCTGGACCGGATCATCTCCATCGCCAGCCTGGGGGCGACGGCGACCCCGGAATTCGTTACCGGTATCTTCTTGATTTTGATCTTCGGTATCTGGCTGAAGTGGCTGCCGGCGGTGGCGATCTTTACCTCGGCGGATGCCATCTTCACCGATCCACTGCTGATAGCGCTGCCGGTGATGACCCTGACCGCGGTAGAGCTGGGCTACGTCGCCCGGATGACCCGGGCCAGTATGGTTGAGGTGATGGACTCGGCGTATGTGCGCACCGCCATCATCAAGGGGATGCCTTACCGGCGGGTGGTGCTTCGCCACGCGGTTCGCAACGCCCTGATGGCCCCGATCACGATCATCATGCTCCACGTCAACTGGCTCATCGGCGGGCTGGTGGTGGTGGAAGTCATTTTCGGCTATCCCGGACTGGGAAAATACATTTATGATGCCGCTATTTTTGGCGATTTCAGCGCCGTGGAAGCATCGGCAATGGTGACGGTCACCATCGCCATCGCCACGCGCCTGCTGGGCGATCTGGCCTATACCTTCTTGAACCCGAGAATCCGGTATGCTTAGCTGTCAACCAGCACTCATGCCCCGGACACTCATCAGCGCATCTGAGGGAATCGACAGCCGGTTCCACCTATTGCAAGGAGTCACTTGTGACGACAGCACAACCTGATGCCCAAGTCGTGCCAAAGCCATCCCGCCTGGGGCGCTGGTGGCGCGGCTTTTCGATTGTTCTTGAATCAAAGGTAGCTACCGTCGGTCTGGCGATGGTGCTGTTCTGGCTGATCTTGGGGTTCGTCTCTCTTTTCTGGACCCCGTTCCAGCCAAATTCGTCCGATTTCATCCAGAATCTGTCCCCCAACGGCACCAACTGGCTGGGGACCGATCATCTGGGCCGCGATATCCTGTCGCGGCTGATGAACGGCACCCAGGTGATTTTGCTGAAGACCCGGCTGCCGTGGGGAGAGGGCCAAATCTCTATCCCCGGCGGCGTCGCCCTGTGGGGGGTGTTCGGCTCCCTATCGCTGGGCGCTATCCTGGGCTTGAACGCCGGCTACCGCGGCGGCTGGTGGGACCAGGTGATCATGCAGTTTCTGGATGCTCTAATCGCATTCCCCCGCATCGTCCTCTACCTGGTGGTTATCGCCGCCCTGGGCCAGGGAGACCTGGTGGTCATCCTGGCGATTACCATTACCGGCGCCCCGGGGGTGGCCCGGCTGGCCCGCAGCCTGGCGATGGACATCAAGACCCGAGATTATATCCGGGCGGCTGAGACCCGGGGGGAAAGCGTCTGGTTCATCATGTTCCGGGAGATACTGCCCAACGCTCGCGGCCCTCTGCTGGTGGACGCCATGCTGCGGGTGGGGTACGCCATCTTCGCCATCGGCACCCTGGGTTTTCTGGGCATCGGGCTGCCGCCGCCAGACCCGGATTGGGGCAATATGGTCAACGAAGCCCGCCGCAACATTTTCACCAACCAGCTGGCGGTCATTTGGCCAGCCTTGGCGATCGCCACGCTGGTGATCGGCCTCAATCTGTTCGCTGACGGCCTGCGTGAGGAGATGACCCGCTACCAGAAATAGGCGCATGGACAGCCAATCTCCCACTGTAGGAAAGGATGCATGTATGAGCAACAGTACAACAGAAGCACCCAAAGGGGCACCTGTTCTAAAGGTTGAAAAACTAGCCGTGGCTTACAAAGTCCGCGGCGGTGAGATTGAGGCGGTCCAGGATGTCTCCTTCAAGATCCACCGCGGAGAAGTTCTGGGCATCGTCGGCGAGTCAGGCTGCGGCAAGAGTACCGTGGCCTGGTCGGTGGTCAACTTCCTGGGAGCCAACGGGTATGTGAAACGGGGCTCGATCCATTTCCAGGGACAGGATCTGGTGGGCAAAAGCGGTGAAGAGCTGCGCAAGCTGCGCGGCGACCAAATCGCTATGGTCTACCAGGATCCGATGCAGGCACTGAACCCATCGATGCGGCTGGGCGACCAGTTGAAAGAGGTCCTCACCGTCCACCGGGGCATGGCGCCCAAGGAAGCGGAACATCGCAGCATCGAGATGCTGGAACGGGTCTACATGCCTGATGCCGCCAATGTGATGAAACGGTACCCCCACCAGATCTCCGGCGGACAGCAGCAGCGAGTGGTCATTGCCATGGCGCTGCTGAATAACCCGGCGCTGCTGCTGATGGATGAACCGACTACAGCTCTGGATGTGACCGTGGAAGCGGCGGTATTGGACCTCATCGCTGACCTGCGGCGCGACTTCGATACCGCGATCATGTACATCACCCACAACCTGGGGGTAGTGGCCCGGGTTTCCACCCAGGTCGGAGTGATGTACGCCGGCGAAATGGTGGAAAGAGCCACCGTTGAAGAGATATACACCGACCCCAAGCATCCGTACACCCAGGGATTGATCCGGTGTGTGCCCAAACTGGGCGCCGACAAGGCCGGCAGCATGCTGTACCCCATCCCAGGCCGGGTGCCCGCGCCGGCCAACCGGCCAACCGGCTGCATTTACGGGCCCCGATGTGATTACAGCGAAGATCGCTGCGTTCAGGAAAGGCCGCCGCTGCGGCAGCTAAACGGCCGCTCGGTGCGCTGCCATTTCGCAGAGAAGATCGACCCGTCGAAATGGCAGCCGCCAGCAGGAAGTGAACTGCCGGCGATTTCCGGGGCCGATGCCAGCAGTGAAACGATCCTTGAGGTGAAAGATCTAAAGAAATATTACGATGTCCAGGGCAGCTCCCTGAGAGATATGCTCGGATTGGGGAAGAAACGGTATGTGAAGGCGGTGGAGAACGCCAATTTCAGTGTCAAGCGAGGGAAGACCCTGGGCATCGTCGGCGAAAGCGGCTGCGGCAAGAGCACCCTGATCAAGACGATCATCGGCCTGGAGAAGAGCACAGACGGCGAAGCCCGCTTCCTGGGGATGGACATCACCGGCAACCTTTCCAGCCGGGATGAAGCGTTGATCCAGGAGCTGCAGATGGTGTTCCAGAACCCTGACTCTACCATGAACCCCTCCTATACTGTGGGACAGCAGATCGCCCGGCCGATGGAGCGGTTTGGCACCGTGCCTAAGGATCAGATTCAGGGGGAAGTCATCAAGCTGCTGGGGTCGATGCGGCTGGGAGCCAATTACATGGACCGGCTGCCGCGACAGCTCAGCGGCGGCGAAAAGCAGCGCATCGGCATCGCCCGGGCTTTGGCCAGCCGGCCCGACCTGGTGCTGTGTGACGAGCCGGTCAGCGCCCTGGACGTGTCGGTACAGGCGGCGATCCTGAATCTGCTGCTGGATGTACAGGAAGAGTTCAATACTACCTTGATCTTCATCGCCCATGACTTGAGCGTGGTCCGCTTCTTCTCGGACGAGGTAGCGGTGATGTATTTGGGGCAGATCATGGAGATCGGGCCGGCCGAGGCGATTTACGCCCCGCCCTACCATCCATACACCGAAGCGCTGCTGTCGGCGGTGCCTATCCCCGACCCCAGCGCCAAGCAAAAGCATATCCGGCTGGAAGGGTCGGTGCCCAGCGCCATCAACCCGCCCAGCGGCTGCCGCTTCCACACCCGCTGCCCGCGCAAGCATTTACTGCCCGATGGCGGCGAGGTTTGCCAGAGGACGGTCCCCACCTTGCGCGAAGTGGGCCCAGGGCACAAGATTTTCTGCCATATCTCACCGGAGATCCTGGCTACCTTCGATCCTGTTATCACCGTAGAGAGCGCATAGCAGCCGTCTGCATGAATGTTCCTGCCCAATAGTATGGGCTAGAGGAGAATGACAATGCTGGTAAATGATTGTATGACCCGCCATCCCATCATGATTTCACCCTCCGCTATGGCGGCTGAAGCGCAGAAAATCATGTCTGAAAACAAAATCCGGCACCTGCCGGTCGTGGGCCCCGGCAAACGGTTGAGAGGACTGGTCACCCGGCAGCGATTGGCGTTGAAGCCGGACTTGCTGACCAGTTTGAATGTGTGGGAGATCAGCCGCTACCTGGCGAATTTGACCGTTGACAAGATGATGCTGAAGAAGACCAGTGTGATCACCATTACTGCCGACCGCACCGTAGAACGAGCAGCCCGTATGATGACCGAGAACAAAATCGGCTGTCTGCCGGTGGTCGAGGGTGAGATTGTGGTTGGGATCATCACGGAAACAGACCTTCTGCAATCATTCCAGGAGATGCTGGGGCTGCCCTCCCCCGGACTGCGGGTCACCGTCAGAATGCCGGATCGGCCAGGGGAGTTCTCCAAGCTGATGGGTTACGTCGCCGCCCAAGAATGGGGGGTGATGGGCGTAGCCAGCTTCCCTTCCCGCCGACGCTCTGGCTACTACGATCTGGTGCTGAAAATAGTAGGGGTGGTGCGAGAAGAGGCTGAGCATGTGTTGAACCAAATTCCAGACCAGACCGTGGTGGATATACGGGACGTCGTCTGAGAGAGATTCAGCACTGCCTTATTCCACCTGGAAGCAGCCAGCCGTCATGAGCCCAACACCGACTATCACCCAGATCCTGGCAGTCACAGGATCCGCCCCTGCCCCCAATTCAACCACCCTTTCAATCGGCGTGGCCGTGGATGGCAACCCTCCATTTTGGGGGGCATGCACCCTGCCGGAGCGGTATACTCCGCCGCGGATGGCCCCGGCAGAGATGGTTGAGACGCTGGTGGCGCCAGCGCTCCTGGGGCAGCCGGCCGCAAATCTATTCCCCCTCTGCCAGAGCCTGGAAAGCTTGACCGAAACAGTGCTATACGAAGAACCGGTGGCGCAGGGCGGCAGCGGCAGGGCGATCAGCCGGCGGGCGTTCTTCACCGGGCAGTTGGCAGCAGAGCCGGCAGTCGAACTGCGCCAGCTGGCCCAGCAGCTCCCATTGCCGCCAGAGCTGCGCTACGCGGTGAGCATCGCCCTGCTGGCGGCAGCATCGGCAGCCAAAGGGGTGACCGCGGCCGAGCTGGTGGCAAGCGAATTCTCACTGACACTGCCCAGCACAGCGCCGGCGCTGCACCAGGAGCTGGATTGGGGACTGCCCGTCCCTGACCACGGACCTGGCATCGGCTCCTACGGGCTGACGCCCCCTCCCGGCAGCGTCAAGAAGAGCGTTGGCGGCAGCGGTGAGCGGCTGCAGGGGCTGGTCAGAGGCGCAGCCCAAAGGATAGCCGCCAGCGGGCAGCAGCCCTCCCCTACCATCCATCTCAGCCTAAACGGAACGCTGGGGGCGCTGTTTGACGGCGACACCGGCAAAATGCTGGGCGCCCTCTACGGGCTGGAACGGGCCGCCGGAGAGTGCCGGCTGCGGGTGGAAGATGCGCTGCTGCTGGACGACCGCCAGGCAGGGCTGGCCAAGCTGGTTGAATTGGCGGAGATGGTCCGATTCCGCAAGATGCGCCTTCAGCTAGGCTCTGCCGCCGGCATCGATTCCCTGGACGCGCTGGCGGGGGTTCTGGAGAGTAAGGCGATTGGCGCCGTCCGGCTGCGAATGGCCAGCCTGGGCAGCTTCCCACAGACGGTTCAGGCGGCGTTGAACTGCCGGGAAGCGGGTATTGAATTCATATTGGACAGCGGCGGTTATTGCGGTGAGTTTGAAGCCCAACTGGCGGCGCTGCTGCAGCCGGCGGCGCTGATGGCCGCCGACCGTCACCGCTGCCGGCAGCAGATGGACCAGCTGCTTGGCTGGCTGGGCAGCAAAACTGCGCCGGGCTAACGAGCAAGCCATCGACTGGAAGTCATATCGTTCTGAACAGAAGAAGCCCTCGCAAGCGAGGGCTTCTCTATTTCAACCGATCTGCCCATGAACCGCGGGGCTACGGGGCACAGGTGAAGTGCGCCGGATGGTCCGGATGGGGCGGATGGGAGTTGAAGCGGATATCCTGATGGAATACCATAGCCAGTTCGTTGAAGCCTGAGCTGCCGTCATCAGCGGTGAGCAGGGCGCCATCCGCCTGGGCCAGCTGCTGCAGGAAGCTGATCATATGGGGCGAGACCTGCCGGGTGATCACTCCTTCGCCGTAGGCCGCCTGGCAAACGTAGAAAGCGTTGTAGCCGCCAGCCCAATCGATCAGCCGGTCGCCCGGCACCGGGCCAGGGCCGCCCAGGTCCGCCTGCATAGCGTCTGCATCCCAACCGCCGTAGATGATGTCTAGATCCTGGTAATTGTCGACTCTGGCCCAGGTGAACCACTCTGGCGGATCAGCCGGCGCTTCATAGTCCAGCCCTTTGCCGTTCTTACCTTTGCTGATTACCCGAGCTTCCCTGGGAACCACGTCAAGATAATCGCCGTGATCGCCGCCCCAGAGATGGTCGTGGCCGGTGCCGCCCCAGAGGGCGTCGCGGTCGTCGCCGCCGAACAGATGGTCTTCGCCGTCGTTGCCGTTCATCAGATCGGCCCCGGCGCCGCCGTGCATGCTGTCCAGTCCGGCGCCGCCCAACATGATGTCGGCGCCGTCTGCTCCCTCGCCAGACGCGAAGGAGAACAGCTGGGTTTGGCGATACAAGGTGCCGGCACTGTAGATGGTGTCGCTGATGAAGGGCGCCGGGATGTCTATCTCGGTTTCCCGGGAGCCGTCTTCAATGCTGCTGACCACCTGGCCCAGATCGCCGACCATGGCATCGTCACCTGCGTTTCCTTCCATGTAGTCGTCACCTACCTGGCCGTACATCTCATCGTGGCCGTCACCGCCGGTCATGAAATCATTTCCGGCAGCGGAGCGGTCCTCAGGCAGCTGGGCCATCTGGGTCAGCCGGACCACCAGGTTGTAGCTGCCCGGGTGGCTGAGATAGCTCCACAGGCCGGCGCCGCGGCTGATGCGGCCGTTGTCGCCGATCATCAGATCGTCTTCTTCATTCCCGTGCATAACGTCGTCGCCGTCGGCCAGGTCGGTGGGCAGGACAGCGCCGAAGATATGGCCATCGCCGGCAGAGCTGCCGCCGAGCATGTCGTCTTCATCTTCCTGGCCGAACATCCAGTCGGAGCCGTGGTTGCCTTCCATGTAGTCGTCGCCCGGCCCGCCATACATCCGATCGCCGCCGCCATCTTCATCCACCGCCGCGGCGCAATCCGGGTCGGCACTGTCGACAGTACCGTCACCGTCATTGTCGCGGCCGTCCAGGCAGTCGTAGCCGGTTGAGGCAGCGCTCTCGCGGCCGTCGAGGTCGTTGTCGATGCCGTCGGCGGGGTCTTCGCTGCTGTGGCCGTCACCGTCATCATCGCTGGCATCGTTCCCCTGCCCGAACATGAGGTCGCGGCCGTCTTCGCCCATCATCAGGTCGCTGCCGCTGGTGGCGGGGTCGATGGAATCGCCCAGACGCTCTACGTCGAACAGCTGGATGTCACGAATCACATCGCCGTTGTTGGGATCAACCTGCCAGTTGGCGCTGCCGCCATATTGGCGGAGCAGCCGGGCATTGTCGCCGGTGATGACGTCACCGCCGCCGCCGCCGTACATTGTGTCAGCGCCGTCGATGAGAGTGTCTCCCCAGCGGTCGGCATCGATGACCCCGTCGGCAGCGGAGCCGCCGCCGATCATGTCATCTTGTCCAGCGTCAC
>JAHEEY010000100.1 GCA_024640485.1 Chloroflexota bacterium
GATGGTGACGCCCTTTACGCGACTCCATCATCGATCGCAGCCGCAGTTTTGTCGAACCAGGGCTCTCTATCTCGTCAATCCGGATTACCGTGGGCCGCTTTCCGTATTCGCCGATGATCGACCGCACCTCATCCAGGATAAACGGGTCAGGGCCGCAGCCGAAGGAGTTGAGCTGGACCAGCTCCACATCCTCTTGGCGGCCCACCCAGCCGGCGGCATAGAAATACCGGTTGATATACTCCCACTGGGTCATCACATGGGGGTTGTCCAGCTGCTCGCCGGCCATGGGGATGCAATCTTCGGTGATTACATCGACGCCAAAGTCGGTCAGCATATCGGGTACATGGTGGTTGATCATCGGGTCGATGTGATACGGGCGGCCCATCAGCAGGACCGTGGGCCGGTCGTTGGCCTTGGAGTCCGCCAGGATCTCCTCACCCATCAGCAGCAGCTCCGCCTTGAACTCATCCTGGGCCGCCAGCGCCTTTTCCACCGCTGCCTTGACAACAGCGGCGGGCACCCCCAGATTGGTGAGATAGCTGAGGCACGCCTTGCGCAGCAGCAGCTCATCTTGGAAGCTGATTGCCGGCATGTCAAAGGGGATGCCGTACTGTTTCTCTGGGTCCATGGCGCTGCGGATGACATCGGGGTAGCCGGAAACGATGGGGCAGTTGAAGGTGTTGTCGGCGTCGCTGAACTCACCCTTCTCATAAAAGACCATCGGGTAGAAGATCCGGTCGACCCCAGCTTCTATCAGGTTCATGATATGGCCGCTGACCAGTTTGCCAGGGAAGCACAGATTCTCCGACATGACATGCATCGCGCCCCCCTGGTACAGCTCGTTGCTGGAAGGGGCTGACAGGTGTACCTGGATGCCGCATTCCCGGAACAGCTGGTTCCAGAACGGGTAGTTCTCGAACAGATTGAGCACCCGGGGGATGCCGATGGTCAGCCGGGGCTGGCCTTCCGGCGCCGTCTCCCGATCGAACAGCAGCTTATACTTCAACGCCGGCACGCTGACCCCTTTGCGCTCCGCCCGGCCGCCGTTGGCGTATATCCGCTCACAGCGGTTGCCGGAGAAAAAGCTGTTGCCGTTGGGGAAGGTCAGTTTGGTGACCGCGCATTTGTTTTCACAGCCCCGGCAGCGGATATCTTTCCGCTGGTAGCCGCTGATGCCGTCAAGGTTGTCCAAACCGACGAAGCTGCTGGCTGGTTGCGAACCGTTCTGGTACTGGTCTCTGGCAGCCAGGGCGGCGCCGTAGGCCCCCATCAGTTCGGCCATATCGGGGCAGACCACCGGACGGCCGATCAGCTCTTCCAACGCCTTCTGTACCGCCGGATTGCGGAAAGTGCCCCCCTGGACCACGATGTGGTCTCCCAACAGATCGGTGTCGACGATTTTCAATACCTTGTGCAGGGCGTTCTTAATCACAGAATAGGCCAGTCCGGCAGAGATATCGTTGATCCTGGACCCTTCCCGCAGCGCCTGTTTCACCCGGGAGTTCATGAAGACGGTGCAGCGGGTGCCCAGATTGTTGGGCGCCTGGGCGCTGCAGGCCAGCTGGGCGAAGTCGGCCACTCCGTACCCCATTCCTCGGGCGAACGACTCGATGAAAGAGCCGCAGCCCGACGAGCACGCCTCATTAATCTCGATGTTCTGGATTTCGCCGTCCTGGATGAAGATCGCCTTCATATCCTGACCGCCGATATCCAGGATGAAGGTGACATCCTCATCGAATGCCCGTGCCGCCCGGTAATGGGCCAGCGTCTCCACCATCCCTTCGTCGATACCGAAAGCGGCCCGAATCAAATCCTCGCCGTAGCCGGTCACCGTGCTGCGGGCGATCCTGGGCGCGAAGCCGTGTTCCTGAAACAGCCGGCCGATGTCCTCCAGGCCGGTTTGCACCGCATGGATGGAATCGCCGCCGTTGTTGGCGTAGTAGTCGTAGACCACCTTCCCCTGGGGCTCAACCAGCACCACTTTGGTAGTTGTGGAGCCGGAATCGATGCCCAGGAAGTAGTCGCCGTCCCGCAGTTCGTCCGCCTCCGCCCGGGCGATGCGATGCGCCCCCCGATCCGCTTCCCACTGACGATAGTCCACGTCGTCATAAAAGAGGGCGTCATGCCGGTTCACGTGGGTAAGGCTGGTCGTCTGCTCCGTGGTCAAGATACCGATCAGCGATTGGATGGAGACAGACATGCGGGGGGCACTGCCGGCCAATGCCGCCCCCAGCGCCGGCAGCAGCTCCGGCGACAGGGTGTCGACAACGTCGTCGGTACTCAGTTTCAACACCTTCAGAAATGCGTCTCGCAAGGAGGGCAGGAAGGTGAACGGCCCGCCGCTGAAAAGGATCGCTGGTTTCACATCCCGCCCACGGGCCAGGGTTGCCAGCGACTGCAGCACCACCGCGTGGAAGACGGAGGCGGCGATATCCGCCTTGGGCACCTGCCGGCTGAGCAGATTCTGCAGATCTGTCTTGGCGAAGACGCCGCAGCGTGAGGCGATGGGGTAGATGGTGCTGTGCTGCCGGGCCAGCTGCTCCAAATCCGAGACCTGCACATTCAGCAAGGTGGCCATCTCGTCGATAAATGCCCCGGTGCCGCCGGCGCACGAGCCGTTCATGCGGATGTCGGGCCGGGCTTTTTCATCAAAGAAGATGATCTTGGCGTCTTCGCCGCCGATATCGATGAGGGTCTTCACCTTCGGGTGCCGTTGGTGGATTACTTCAGCCGAAGCCACTACTTCCTGAATGAACGGCAGTTCGTACTTCTCGGCGATCCCCATGCCTGCCGATCCAGTGACCAGCAGCCGGACTTCCACATCGCCCAACCCCGCTTTCGCCTCCCGCAGCATGGACAGCAGCGTGGCCACAGTCTCCGCGTTGTGGCGCTGGTAGCTGGTGTATGCCGTCGCGCCATCCCCATCCAGTATCACCACCTTTGCGGTGGTTGAGCCAATGTCGATCCCCAGTTGATAACTAGCACCTTTCATAAGCACTCACTTCCCTACGCTAAACAATTTTGAAATCCTGATGGCTGTCGATAGCAGCGATAGCGATTTCATAGCCGCGGTCAATCAGTTCATCGGTATGGGTGAAATCCCAAAACGGGACCGGCGCTTCGCCCATCAATCCCAGATAAAGGAGCGGCACCCCCTGGGCTTCGGCCAACTTCATTTCCAGATCTGCCTGTCGTTTCTCTAGTGCTGTGGACAGTTTCCACAACAGCTGGGTTACGCTGTCCCTTTTTCCATGATCATCGCGGATGTCCACCAAATCCATGGCCACAATCGCGGTGGCACCGGTCATTAACGCCGGTTCAACCGGCAGATGGCTCATGATGGCCCCATCCAGCAGATATCGGTCGTGCCTTCTGTCAGGCATGAACCAGGGCGGCAGTGCCGTCGAGAGCATCAAAGCATCCAAGATCTTCTCATCCGATTGCTGTCCGTGCAGGATCGCATGTCCGCTGTTCAGATCTGATGAGATGATTACCAACTGGCAATGGTTGAGTTCCGAAAAACGGAGTTCAGGAGATAACCCATGATCGGTGAAGAATGCTCTAAGGCGGCGAGATGGATCCTGGGAAGAGCGGCCCAACATTGCCCTGACCATCAGCCAAAGATAGTTTGACGGCAGCAGGTCAAGCGAATCCACTCCCTTCCAAATCGCGGTCAACCTTTCCAAGCTTGGGCTGGTGAACCCGTTCAGGGCCAGGAAGGTAGCGTTGATGGCCCCCACCGAAGAGCCGATCAGCAAGTCGGGCTGAAACCCTCTTTCCAGCAGCGCTCGGAGGGCGCCAACCTGCAGCGCTCCCCTGGCACCTCCGCCGCTAAGAACAAACCCCAGTTTAGTACTCATTAGGCAATCGCAAGTCCTTCAATAGCGGACTTTGAGAAGCTGACTGATGATCGGGCAAGCTTTACCCTGCCCAGCTTCTCAAGAAACGGTTCCGCGCATATTATCCAGTTGCCATCGTTCGCACCGGACCATCCAGCGAAAGCTTGGTTAAGATCCGGGCCATCTCTTCCGGTGACTCCCGGCAGCCGGTCTGCAGCCATTCCTGCAGCACGCCCAGGTGTGCCGATAATACGTAGGAAATCAGATAGTTGGCCGGCACCTGGAACTGCTCCGGCTCCGTCCCGGCCAGAAACCCGACTTCTCTCAAATTCCTCTCCAGGGCACATCTGATCTGGCTGTGAAACGCGACATCTCCCTTCTGTTTCAGCAGGGCGTTGATCAATGCTGCGTTTTCTCTGAGATAGCTGAACAGACAAACGACTACCGGAAGGGGGGTGACACGATCAGCCAGGTCCGCCAGCCTCATCGGAGCGGAAGCCAGAATGATGCGTTCAATTTCCAGGATGACCTCAGCCTGGATCTGCTGCATCAGCTCGCTCTTGTCGTGATAATGGAGATAGAAGGTGCCCCGATTGATGCCGGCTCTACTGGTGATGTCTTTGACCGAAAGATCGTCGAAACCGGCTTCATTGACGCAGGCAGCCAGCGCTTCCCGAATGGCGGCTTTGGTACGCGTGATCCGACGATCGATGGGAGAATCCTGGCTCATGGCATCCGTCCCTTGCAAGCAGCTGTTTCTGGTAAAACATGAGGCTCTCAACCCTACTGTTGGTCGCCCCACATACAGGCATTATAGACCGTAAGGCTCAGATAATCAACGCGATGTCCATTAAATTTCTGGATTCTGCGGCAGTCAAATGACCAATAGGTGCGTATCAGACCAGCGGCAGCGCTGCCCCAGCACTCATGGTCGGCGGGCGCATGGGTTTTGAAGTCTGCACACGGACAGGTCTACGGGGCCGTCACCGGCTGAAACAGGGTGTCATCGATGGCGCCCAGGCCAGGGGTAGTTCCGAAGTAATGGCTCAGGCTGTACTCCCGTACGGGGGAGATGAGCAGCTGGGCCTCATCGGCAATGCCGCCGAAATTCCCGCCTAGATACCAGATGGCGGCCCCTTTGACTTGGGGATAAGCGGCGTAAAGCCAGGAGGCCCAGGCGATATCAGCCATGGCCGTTTCCACCGCCGGCACGTGGTCATATTCCCATCCCCATTCGGTAATCAGCACCGTCGGTCGTGAAATCCCGCGGACATCGCAGCTGTGGAACAGCGCCTGAAACCTGCCGAGCAGGTAGGGATACCAGCGGCCGATATCCTCGGCCAGATAGCTGTACTCGTGAACCGCTACCGCCAGCTGATCGGGGTGCTCGGCTGCCAATTCCAAGAATTGGACCATGCCTGGCGTTCCCCAGTGGGCTGGCTCCGGCTCGCCGCTGGACCAGCCGAACGCTGCCCAGCGGAAGCCGTCGGCCAGCGCCAGCTTGGCCGTCTCCAGGGCAAACTGCCCCAGCCAATCCGCCTCCCCCTTGTCCACCTCATTGATCGTCTCAATCCAGACCAGGCTGGGATCCAGCTCCGGCGGCCACGCCGCCATGTGCAGCGCCCAATGATTGGCGGCTGCCTGCTGTGGAGTCAGCTTGTAGTCGGGCACATCGTAGCCGTTGCCGGTACGCCGGAAGACCAGGGTGTGGTCCACGCCGCTGGCTTTCATCAGCTGTTGGGCATTGTAGAGCGGCTCGGCATTATCGGCGCTCTTCAGGAAGAAGGGCACCCCGGCGGCATCTAGTTCCGCCATCCACTGGTCTAGCCCTTCGATGTTGCCGTCTATGCCGGTATGGAAACCGATCTTGTTATAGGCCAGCTCAAGCCCCTGCCCCTGCAGGTCGGTGATCACGGCGGTGAAATCAATTGGCGCGGTGTCTGAGTAGATCTGCGGCGGCGGCAGCGGCGGCGGCAGCGGCGGTACCGGCGCCATGAGGAGCGGTAAAAGCAGGGTGTAGTGGTCGGTCACGGTGATAACGGATGATGGCGTGACCGATGTCTGCAGGAAGCTGGTGCCTGGCGCTGCATCATTGTTTCCCGAGCGCCAAAGGATTGATTGGTCTACTGCGGTCCCAGCGGCCGCGGCGTCCGCCATTGTCCCGATCAACCAGGCGAGCAGCATGAAGGTCGTAATTCCCGGCAGAATCCGCCGCAAAAGATGGTCATTCCTCAGTCTGGGCTTCCTCATCCGCTGCACCTTCCTGAACCAAGTGAAATCAAGAAAACTCACGCTTCAATCGCTGGGGTATCAGTGACCAATCAGGTTCCTATTGACCCGGCTGGCCTCCTGGCTGGCAAGCTCTGGGCCGCCTCATTATCTGGCAACCAGCGGCAGGAATGTTGCCCTGCCATCGACAATAACCGCCGCCTGCCGCTGAATCACATTGCCCACACCGTTATCTATCAAAACCGTATTGATGATCAGTTCGGGAGCGGTGATCCCGCTGCTGATGGTCACCTGGAATCGGATGAATACTGGGTCGGCAGACGGAACGTCCCCGCTCCACGATATGATGCCGGCAGCTTCCGAGGGAGTGCCGGAAGAAGCTGAGAGATTCCCGGCGAAGGCCACCCCGCTGGGCAGGGTGTCGGTCACCACCACATCGTGCAAAATCGGGCCGGGGTTGTCCAGCGTAATGGTATAACTAATGGTGCTGCCGGCAGCCGGGGTGACGACACTGGCCGTCTTGGTAGAGTTATATAGATCCCCTTGCATCACCGCGCCGGTGCGCTGGTAGCTGCCGCGCCCCGTCCCCCATAGGATTCGGGCGTCAGCCGTGCCTGGTAAGTCATAGGCTACGAAGCCCGAATTGGCGGTGTTCAGCACCAGCTCCAGGTCCGGGTCACCGTCGATATCCGCCAGGGTGGGCGCCGCCATTGCCCCGTTCCAATCAGGGCTGCCGAAAGCGGATGGAAGCTCGATTTCGTGAATCACATTCCCCAGGTAATCAAGGATATGGAGCTTGCCGGTCCGCCCGGTCCCTTTCTGCACCCACGAACTGAAGATGATTTCGGGAGAACCGTTGTTGTCCAGGTCGGCCACCACCGGTTCGGAAGCGCCGCGGTAGAACCCTTCAGCCGGCTTGTAAACCGGGTAGGGCCAGCTGCCGTGCTCCGTCTTGTCCAGCCAAAAAGCGTGCATCTTTCCGTCGTAAGAAGGGAACAAGATTTCAATCTCGCCGTCTCCGTCAAGATCAACCGTCACCGGATTGGGGGCGACGCTTTCCAGCACATTGTAATCCTGGATCACCGGCGCTCCGGTGTTTACCGGCGGGGTGGTCCAGTCATACCCGCCGGCATTAAATCGGCTGCGGTCAAGATTGAAGATGTAAACGGTGTTGTAAAGATCGGTATAAGGGCTGGTATTGCAGTTGTGGACATCGCCGCTGACCACCAGCTCCATGATCCCGTCGCCGTCGACATCCACCACGTTTGCCGGCCCGTCGGCGAAGTTGGCCCTGGCGGTAAACGCTTCGTAGCACGGCCCCCATCCTCGCGTTTCAAAGGCCAGGTCCACGTAGGCCGGGACTTCTCCCCAGAAATCCATGTCATGACCGGACTGATCGTGGTACATCGGGTGGGTGGGCAAGGCGCTGCCGTCCGGCTCGTAGCCGCTGATAGTGATGGTGTCTGACGGAATGAACAGCTCCAATTGGCCGTCGCCGTCTATATCGCCCAGGCCGATATTGTCGTTGTAAATGCCGGCAGCTGAGCCTTCGGTCGTGGTCACCTGCGGCCAGCCAGGGCGAAGCACGCCGTTGTATTCAAAAACCCAGGCATTGATCTTGTCCAGCTTGGCCTGTCCCACCACCAGCTCCATACTGCCGCTGCCGTCCAGGTCAGCCACCGCTAAAGAGCGAAGCTCGTTGACGGCAGGATTCTGAGGCCAGCCCGGCTCAGGCTGCCCCAGGTGATTATAGACCGCCACATGCCCGCCGCCGCTGGACACCGCGATCTCCAGGTCGCCGTCGCCGCTGAGGTCGGCCAACACCACCCCGGGCCAAATCCTGCCGCCGGGCGGGTCGACGCTCCACTGCACCGAGCCGTCTTCACCATTTAGGGCGAACAGCGAATAGCTGGCCCCGATGACTTCTGGTTTGCCGTCCCCATCCAGATCACCAACGGCAGGGGAGGAGTACCAGCCGCTCTCGCACCAGGAGTTATAACAGCCGCCGTGCTGCCATTTCAGGAGCGGCGCCTGTAACTGGCTGATGCGCTGCGGTTCGACGGAGGCGCCAACCACTCTTCGAGAATGGATGTTTGCCCCGATTACTGTGATCAGCAAGATCAAACAGATTAGGAGTTGTTTTGGTTTCACCGGACACCTGCCTTTTCTGGTCGTCTGCCCGAATTGTGGAGAGTTGCATTGAGAGCGGGCTATCTAGAAACAGCTTGCTCGCTTAACGAAAACCTGAGACTTCGGCCTGCGATTTGGGCGAAGCTTAGATGACGAAAGGAATGACGCGCTTCGTTGCGTCGGCATACGCGGCATATGCGGGAAATGACGCTCGAAGTAGTTGATCTTCGGTGGTGATGCGGACTGCAATCGCAGCCGTAACGACGATGCCGACAATCACAGTGGCAGCAGATAGATGTCCTATGACTGAGATCCAGATCAGGAGTAGAGCGGCGGCGTACATAGGATGCCGGATGTATTGATACGGCCCCGATGATAACATAGATCCTTCTCTAGGCTCTGCATGGATGTTAAACTGTCCCGCCTGAAAACTTCGGCGAGCCCAGATGCTCAAAGCAATCGCCACCAGCTGCCCTACGATGACAAGCAGTGATGGAGAGAGCAAGTTCCCCGAAATCAGCAGATACAGAATCGCCGCAGCCAGAATCAGCAGCGCGGATTTGGAAATCACATTGGTCACTTGAAATCTCCTTCAATTCTAATACTAAGGGAATATGGTAAGGATCGCAAAAACGCGCTTACCTAATGAAGCCGAAAATCGTATCGCTCAATTGCCATGCTTTTGGGGTCAACAGCGATTGGCCGATGTGGTCCCGGTTTACGGGCGGAGCAGCTTCGCTTATACTGCGAAGCTGCCAATGCCAGGGAGCCCCAGCCATCTGCCTCACGCCGAATATCGCAGTAGTTTCCTAGAATTCCATCACGCTGTCAAGACCGCGGTGTAGGCCAACCAACTTACCCACTTCTCGAATAGCCAGCAGGGCGCCATCTACGTACGGTCTGGCGCTGGAGCCTGATTCGTGTCGCAGAATCAACTTCTGATCCGGCATGCCGAAAATGGCATCGATGGAAATCACGTACCCCGGCAGCCGAACCGAGTGGACCTGTGAGCCCTGCAGCCGGGCGCCGCGGCTTTCTACCGGTCCTTGCACCTCATCCAGGGGGACATCAAGTTGGGACTCTTGAATCTGTGACAGCCGATCAGCCAGCTCCCGGGCGGTACCGCTGGGCGCGTCTTTCTTGCCGGCGCTGGCGTAATCGATTATCTCCCACTGTGGGATAAACTTGGCGGCCATTTCGGCGAACTTCTGAAGGAGCACTGCAGTGAGGGCGAAGTTGCCCACGGCCAAAACGCCGCGACGATGATCCTGGGCCACCACATTGATCTCCTGGTAGATTTCACTGCTCAACCCTGAAGTCCCCACGACCACATGAGCGCCGCTTTTCAGCGCGGAGACGATGTGATGCCTGGCGATGTCTGGTTTTGTGTACTCCACAAAGACGTCTGGTTTAGCTGCCAGCGCTTCTTCCACCGTCCCGAATACAGGCGTTGTCAACCCTTCGGCCCCGATCACCTCTCCCAAGACTTCCCCGGAGTGGCTTCTGGAGATCGCCGCGACCAGCTCTAAATCTGCCGCGTCAAACACGCCTCGAGAAAGTTCCGATCCAGCCCAGCCAGTCGCCCCCGCCAAACAAACCCGTAATTTCGACATTTGTTCTCCTATGCTGCAGTTTGTCCAAACGGAAGAACAGCGCGCCGAGCGTTTAGTCGCCCGACCTAATATCATCGCCAAGAGCAGGGTGCCGCTGCAGCCGCTCCCGCAGGAACCGGTAGGCGCGATGACGCATTTCCTTGGTGAATTGGTGCCCACCGGCATACACCTGAAAATCCAGTACGCCGCCGTCAAATGCGCTTCTGGCGTAGGCCACCATTGGCTCTATGCCGACGCTCCATTTGTCCTGGTCGCCGCCCAGGATTAAGAGGTCTGCGGGGTTGACCAGGCGGACCACGTCCTCAATGTCGCCGTACTCAAGGAACCCGGGAACCACGAAGTCGAATTGAACAGCCGCCATGTCCCGGTAGTTGGTTGATCCGCAGCTGCAGACACTGGCCCTAATTCTGGGATCAAACGGTGGCGCGAACAGCGCCATGCGCCCGCCGTATGAATGGCCGATAAACCCGATTCGGCCGGCGTCGACCTCCTCAAGCCCTTCGATCACATCAATGCCTGCGGACAGATCGTGCAGCACTTTGCCGAGCAGCGTCTGCCCCCTAATCAACCTGATATGCAGCTGGTTGAGGTGGTAGAAATCAGGTGAAACCTGGGAATGGCAGCGCTCTTCAAAACAAATCGCATCGGGCGCCAGGGTGATAAATCCTTGCTCAGCCAGCTCCTTGGCGTAAGCCTGATCGGGATCGCCCGACAAGCCAACCACCTCGCTCTTTCCGAGCAGCCGGTTTCCGGCATGCTGATGGAAGCAGTAGACTGCCGGCAAAGGAAAGGGCCGGTCATGCGGCAGGCACAGAAATGCCCGTATCCGTTCACCCGCTTCCACGTTGTACTCGATTGTCTGCCGTAGAAATGTCCCACAGTCAACCTGGTCAACAACGTTGACGTCGGGCGCCACCTTTTCTGGCAGAGGCCCTAGCAACGCGGCAAATCTATCTCTGGTCAACATAGGATGCTTCCCTGGACATCGCCAACCAGCACGCGCTCGTCGCTGCCAGGCAACGTGGTCACCGGTTGTGGGAATATTACAGACGAGGTATCAATACCGGCGTGTTCTTCTTGTACTCCTCGTAATCTGCCTGACCGCCCCATTTCGTGTCCGCCTTCTTCTCCAGCATGGGGACGCCGCTGACCCGGGTCAGCAGGAGGGTGACGAAGACAGGTGAAATCATCGCCGCCCACTGCCACCCCTGCAGGGTGGGCAGGGCGATGACAGCCACGCCGATCCACAGGGTGATCTCGCCGAAGTAGTTGGGATGGCGGGAGCGGCTCCACAGACCTGTCTGAATGAATTTGCCTTTGTTCGCCGGGTCGGCGTTGAAGCGGCTCTTCTGCGCGTCGGCGGCGACTTCAATCGTAATACCCAGCAGCCAGATGAGAAAACCGGCGATGGCAAACAGGTCCAGATCCGGCTGGCGGCTGCCGGTTACCGCCACCAGGGCTGCCGCCAGGGTGAAGGTGACCCACAATCCCTGAATCGTCCAGGCGTTCAGGAAGCGGAAGAAAGAAGGTTTTATGGCGTCAAAGCGATCATCCTTTCCCGCTTTCTTGATGCGCAGGAAAAGGAAGGAGCCCAGCCGCACCGCCCAGATGATCACCATCGCCAGCAGCAGGCCTGAACGGCTGCCGCCGCCGCCGCTGGAGATAAAGGCAAATGTGATCACCGTGATGTAGGTCAGGCTGCCGGTCAGGTCATAGAACTTCTCTGTCTGCAGCAGATAGGCGGGAATGAAGGCCACCCACTGAATCACAAAAGCCAGCGCCACCGTGAAAGCGAACAGCGGCAGGCCCAGGACGCTGGTGCCCTCCTGGCTGCCGGCAAGGGCCACCAAAACGCCAATTGCCAATACAATAGGAAGCGCGATTAGGGCATTGCGATCGGTTTTCTTCATTGGACTTTTCCTTTTTGATTTGGTTTAGGTGTTGAACGACATTGTGCCTCAGATCAACGGCATCAGGCAAATGAAAAAAGCATGGCCTTAGCTCGCTGGCGGCTCGTTGAAGAATTTCAGGTCGGCACAAATCAGCGCCCAGATGAACGGATGCAACCCTTGTCTGCTCGCTGACATGCTTCCCCCAGCGCCCTCAGAGGGTTCGCCGCTGATTGGCATCAGCAAAAAGCGGACACCCGGTC
>JAHEEY010000516.1 GCA_024640485.1 Chloroflexota bacterium
TTGACCCGATCATCAGCAACTGGCCCAACGCGGGCGAGATCGACATCATGGAATACCTGGGGCGAGAGCCGGACCTGATCATGGGGACGGCCCACGGACCAGGCTATGCCGGCGCCGGCGGTTTGGGAAGGTGGAACCGTCAAGAATACCTGATCGCGGATGCGTTCCACACCTATGCCGTCGAATGGAATTACGAAGGGATCAGCTGGTTCTATGACGGCGAGCATTACTTCACCCTGGCCCGCGAGGATGTAGGCGAGCGGGAATGGGTGTTCGATAAGGAATTCTTCATCTTGCTGAACCTGGCAGTGGGCGGCCAATGGCCGGGCCCGGTGGGGCTTGATACCAAGTTCCCTGCCAATGTCTATGTTGATTATGTGCGGGTTTACCAGGAGTCATCATAGCGGGGTGGGTTTCCACCTCTGGTGACAGTCTGTGACAGCTCAGGGATCTCTATCATGACAAGCAACGGCGGAAGTCAAAGTCAAACTAAATCGGAACTGCTGTTCTTTGAAGATTTCAGGTCGGGCGTGCTGGATCGCTCAATCTGGAATGTCCGGACCAGCGGCAGAACTCACAACAACGAGCAGCAAGCTTACGTCGATTCTTCTGAGACGATCTACGTGGTGGGCGAAGATCAGCTGCCCGGCACAACGCATGGCGCCCTGGTGATTCACCCCCGCTATCAGCCGGGGTTCAGTACGCCGGAGGGCAATCGGTTTGATTTTGTCTCAGGGCGGATCGATACCAGGGACAGGTTCGATTTCAGATATGGCACCGCCGCCGCCCGGATAATGCTGCCGGCCGGGCAGGGGTTTTGGCCGGCGTTCTGGATGATGGGATATGGGCAGTGGCCCGATACCGGCGAGATCGACATCATGGAATATGTGGGCGAGCCGGATTGGGTCAGCTCAGCGATGCATGGCCCGGATTACCACGGCGAAATGGGGCTGGTAAACAAGCTGTACTTTCCCAGCGCAGAGGCTGCTGCCGGCTGGCATATCTACGCCGTCGACTGGAAGCGGGACCAATTGACGTTCACGGTAGACGGACAAACGGTCTTTCGGGTCACCCGTCCGATGGCCGAGTTCTTTGGGCCGTGGGTGTTTGACAACCAAAAGTATCTTATCTTGAATTTCGCGCTGGGGGGGACCTATCCGTTCAAGATCAACGGCGTTCAGGCGCCGTACTACGGCATGCCGGAGGAAACGGTTCAGAAGATCAAGGACGACCAGGCGTGGATCGCGGTGGATTGGGTGAAGGTGTCTGGAAACGAGCCCGAAGACGATATTGAGAGCCCGGCTGTTTGAGGCGGCTGCCGCAGCCGCAGGCGTTTACGCAGCTGAGTCTGGGCAAAGGGAAGCAGCTGTGAAGGATCACCATGTTTAGGAAGAGGCCGCTGCTGTTATTGATTATGCTGACCGTTGGGCCAGCCGCCTGCGACAGAGGCGCTGACCTTCCCCCGACGCCTGTCCTGGAATCGGGCAGTACGGCGCCGCTGGAAACGTACGATCCTGTCACCGATGACACAGTCTCCCTGGTTGAGTCGACGGTAGACTGGGAGACATATCAGTATGAACTGGACGAAAATCACGGCATCGCGGCAGGCTCCTATGATGGCCTTTCCAAAACGAAAAGAAGCTTTGACGCCTGGATTCTTGAGAACAGATACTTGAAGGTGACCTTGGTGCCGGAAATAGGGGGGCGAATCCTCTCGATCATTTATAAACCCACTGGGCATGAGCAGCTGTATCAGAACCCGGTAGGCGTCCCTTATCAGATCGACACCGGTATCTTTTATTACGATTGGCTGATGGTTTACGGGGGGATCTTCCCCACCTTTCCCGAACCTGAACATGGGAAGAGCTGGCTGCTGCCGTGGGCGTTCACAGTGGTGAAGGAGTCGGAAGAAGAAGTTACCGTGGCGATGTCGATCAAAGATGATGTAGACAATCCTGCGGCGCCAAGGCAGTACGATCTGGGCCCGACGGGGCTGGAGATCACTTACCTGGTGACGCTGAAAGCGGGCCGGGCGGCAGTGGACACCAGGGTGCAGATAACCAATCCCAATGATCACAGTGCGGCCTACGAATATTGGACCAATGCCACCCTGGCCCCAGGGTCGGATCCCCAGGATCCGCGGACGACGGCAGGGGCTGAGATCATCGCCCCGGTAGACAAAATCAAGATACCGGGATACTGGACCGGGATCGCCGCTCAAGAAGAGGCCGCCGGCCTCGCTGAAGTCTACGAGTTCGACAGCTTGAGACAGTTTGAGAATTGGCCCGATATGGGCATCGCCTATGCGTTTCCCGATATGAGGGGGGGCAACTTCTGGGGGGTTATCAATCATGACAACGAAGAAGGGATCTTCCGGATCGGGGATAACAGGCTGACGCCCGGTTTGAAGATATGGACCTGGGGCTACCCTCAAAGCAGCGCGGTAGATCCGCATACGAGCGCTGATGAGACGAGGCCATATATTGAGCTGTGGGCCGGGGTGTCCAGAGAGTTTTGGCAGCGGGCCCAGCTGCCAGCAGGGGATCGGCTGGAGATTGAAGAGATATACAGCCCCAGCGTGGGGTTGGCCAACGTGACCTACGCCAACGAGAATTTTCTGGTTGACCTGGGGGCAGCGGATCCGGCGGCGGTCCACTGCCGGCTGTTCGGCATGTTCCCGGATCAGCCGGCGGCGATGGCAATGTCGCTGGATGGGCAGGTATTTTTCGAAGATGTTGTTGAGGTAGATGCGGTGAAGGGGAACGATTGCTCTACCGAGATCCCGGAGGGATATGCCGGCAGCGGGTTGAACTTCACGATAGAGAGTGTAGAAGGAGTGATTCTCCTTGATGTTGATTTTGGGATTATTTTAGAATAGCAGTATGAGTAAATCGGTGCTTCTCGCTGAACAGGTCAGGTGGTTGTTGAAGGCGTTGTTGATGGCTGCCGCTGCCGCCATGCTGCTCACGGCTTGCGGCGGATCGCCGTCCGGCGATCCGAGTGACGCGCCAGGACAGCCGGCGGCAGGATCGCCGCTCTATCTGGATTCCAGCCAGGCTGTCTCTGTCCGGGTGGAAGATCTGCTGAATCGAATGACGTTGGAAGAGAAGATCGGCCAGATGACCCAGGTTGAAAAGAACAGCATCGAACCGGGGGATATCAGTGAATTTTTCATCGGATCGATATTGAGCGGCGGCGGGGGATCGCCGGACGACAACTCGGTTGAGGGGTGGGTGGGGATGACCGACGGCTTCCAAGAGGAAGCGCTGGCAACCCGGCTGGGCATCCCGATACTGTACGGCGTGGACGCGGTGCACGGCCACGGTAATCTGTTCGGGGCGACCATCTTCCCCCATCAGATCGGCCTGGGGGCGGCAAATGACCGCGAGCTGGTGT
>JAHEEY010000101.1 GCA_024640485.1 Chloroflexota bacterium
TGCGGGCCAGGCTGTTTCCACGCCCGTATGATTCAGCGCCCATCACCCCATCTGTCACGCTGGTGATCGCCGCCCACAATGAGGCGCAATCTATCGAAGCCAAGATGAAGAATGCTTTGGCCCTTGATTATCCAAGAGGTTTGTTAGAGGTGATCATCGCTTCTGACGGTTCTGATGACGGCACCAACGAGATCGTATCCCGATACGCCGGCGATCAGATCAGGCTCATGGCCCTACCTCGGCTGGGAAAAGCGGATGCGCTGAACGAGGCGATTACCCTGGCTAAAGGGGAGATCCTGGTCTTCTCAGATGCTAACAGCATGTACGCGACTGATGCCATTCGGCAGCTGGTGCAGCCATTTGCCGATCAAGCGGTCGGCGGGGTAGCCGGCAATCAATGTTATCTCAAGAGCGGTCAGCCCGGCCTGTCCAGAAGCAGCGAACAGAGCTATTGGAACCTTGACCGGAGGTTAAAGCAGTTTGAAAGCCAGGCGGGCAACACCATTTCTGCCACTGGGGCCATTTACGCCATCCGCCGCTCCTTGTTCCAACAAGTCCCCGTAGGGGTCACCGATGATTTCACAACTTCTACCGCCATCATTGCTCAGGGGCATCGGCTGGTCTTCGCCCCAGATGCCATCGCGTATGAGCCGGTTTCGGCGACGGAGAAGCACGAATACGGCCGGAAAGTACGCATCACCACCCGCGGTCTGCGAGCGGTCCTGCTGCGGCGCGCACTGCTAAACCCAATCAACTATGGCTTCTATGCCCTCCAGCTCTTCTCGCACAAATTGCTGCGCCGCCTGGCTATCTTCCCGCTGCTGACAATGCTTTTTGTCGCACCCTTCGTGTGGTCACACGGGATCTTTTACCAACTCGCTGTATTGGCCCAGGTGGGTCTGTACGGGCTGGCATTGGGAGGGCATCTGCTGAAGGGAACGCGGCTTGGCAAACTGAAACCACTGTCGCTGCCATACTATTTCTGCCTTGTCAATATCGCCTGCCTTCACGCAGTGTTCAATTTACTGCGAGGACACCGAATCGACCGATGGGATACACAACGCCCATCATTGTCGAATCAGGAATCATGATCCATGACCGCTTCTAGAACTATCCATCGAATACAGCGAGACCAGTGGCTGAAAGCACTCCTGCTGCTGTCTGCCGGCCTGCTTATTACTGTCACCGCTTCGCTGCTGGCTTCCCAGCAGCCGCTGTTGGCTGTTGCCGTCGCTGTCGCCCTTCCCTTAGGCATCGCCATCTTCGTCTGGCCCGACGCAGCGACATTGACGGTCGTATTCCTGGTTTACACCAATGCCATTATCGTTGCCGTGAAATTCCACGGCCTTCCCAGGTCGGTGGGCGGCGTCTTGCCCGGCATTCTCCTGGCCCTTCCTCTGGTAAAAACCCTCCTCTTTCAACGGAAGAAGATCCTCTATGATACCGCGATGCTTTTCCTGATCATCGCCTATATCGTTATTCAGCTATTGGGGGCATGGTTTTCCATTCACCCTGATGAATCGCTCCAGGCAGTATTCGAACTGCTTGTCGAGGGCATCGCCATTTACTTCTTGTTGATTAATGCTATCCGAACGCCGACCATGCTGCGTCAAGTTGTCTGGGCGCTCTTGCTGGCCGGCCTGGTCCTAGGCGCGGTCCCCCTCTACCAGCAGCTCACCGGCACCTTTGACAACAACTACGCCGGCTTTGGGCAGCTGTCGACCACTGGGTTCACTACCGGTGAATCGAGCATTTTTGGTGAAGTGCGCCAATTTCGCCTGGCTGGTTCTATAGGGGAAAAGAACCGATTTGCTCAAATCTTGCTGATGCTTATCCCATTAGGCCTACTGCGGTTCTGGGGGGAACGATCCAAATGGCTGCGCCTAGGCGCCCTCGCCGCCACGTCTGTGATCAGTCTTGGCTTCGTTCTGGCTTTTTCCAGAGGCGGTGCAGTGAGCTTCGCAGTCGTCATCGTCGTCATGCTTTTCCTGAAGATGATACGCCCGCGGCAGCTGCTGGTGATCGTTGTCGGCGTGCTGCTGATTCTGGCGGCTATGCCCCAGTACCGGGCCAGAATTGCCACCATCCAGAGTTTCACGGCGATGTTCTCTGGTGAGCCCAGCGGCACAGGGGCCGAACCTGACGGCGCAATCCAGGGCCGGACCACAGAAATGCTGGCGGCCGCCTTGGTGTTCGCAGACCATCCAATTGTCGGCGTCGGGCCAGATATGTTCAGATACTATTCTCAGGAATATGGGAACCAGCTCGGCATGCATATCATTGAAGCACAACGTGAAGCGCATTCACTTTTCTTGAATGTGGCCGCCGACAACGGCCTGCTGGGGCTGATTGTCTTTCTCGCCATTGTCTGGATCACAACTCGTAATCTCTGGCGCACTTACCGGCGCTGGAAAGATGATGATCCTGAGCTGGCCAATATCGCCGCCTCCTTCTTTGCGGCGATGATCGCCTATCTTTCCACCGGCCTATTCTTACATTTGAGCTATGTTCGCTACTTCTGGTTGCTGCTGGCTTTGAGCGGCGCCGTCAGCTCCGTGGCCAAATTGGCGGAAGCCGAATCTAGATCGGCGGAGAAGAGAGTCGTTACGTTGTCTGCAAACGCATTGGGAGAGGAGCGTTGATGAAAGCGTTTACCGTGGCGCTGATCGGCGCAGATGGCGCCGGCAAGACTACCGCTGCTCGCCAGTTGGAAGCGGCAAATGTGCTGCCCATCAAGTATCTCTATATGGGAATCAGCCCATCTTCCAGCAACTACGCCTTGCCAACCACTCGCCTATGGTCGTCGATAAAGAGGGCGCTTGGAAAGGATACCGTCAGCGGTGGCCCGCCCGATCCCTCCCGTGTAAAACCACGCCCCAAGAGCGTCCTCCTGCGGTTTTTTTCGGGCATCAAGAGCGGCCTGCGCCTGCTCAACCTGATCGCCGAGGAATGGTACCGGCAATGCCTGGTCTGGTACTATCTCTGGCGGGGAAAGATTCTACTGTTCGATCGCCACTTCTACACGGACTACTATGCCCATGGCATCAGGGAGACCAAACAAGAACGTACGTTGGACCAGCGCATCCATGGGTACATGCTGAAGCATTTCTATCCTAAACCTGACTTGATCATCTTGTTGGATGCCCCTGCGGAACTGCTGTTCGCGCGCAAACAAGAAGGAACCATTGAACTATTGGAAATGCGGCGGCAGGAATATTGGCTGCTGCAGGATCATGTGGAACATTTCGCCGTGATTGATGCCAGCCAGCCACAAGATGCAGTCAATAATCAGATTTTGGATCTCATGCAGCGTTTCCACGAGACTGGCAGCTTGAATCAAAATCTAGTGAACCATGCTGGACCAGCGTCTTCTACCGTATTGGTTACAGACGCGGGTCGGGGCAGCGCCCTGGCTATCATCCGCTCGCTGGGCAAGCAAGGATATCAGGTGATAGCAAGTGATTCCTCACCTCGCAGCCTGGGATTTCGATCCCGGTACGCTCAAGGGACAGTGCTGTATCCCGATCCAGCGGCGCAGCCAGCGGGAATGGTGGATGCGATCCTGGCAGCCGCTCACCAATGGAACGTAGATCTGATCATTCCGGTTACTGACGAGATCATCCACCCTTTGTCGCGAGAGCGGGATCGCTTTGTAGGAATCTGCCAGATCGCTTTACCTGATCAAGAAGCGCTCAAGACGGTAACCAGCAAAGATGAAACCACCCGGCTGGCTGCCAAATTGGGCATTCCCGTGCCCGGCAGCCGTACCGTACGCACCGTCTGTGAAGCCGAGGCGGCTGCCGCGGATCTCAGCTGGCCGATTGTGCTCAAGCCCGATGTTTCCCGCAGCTATCTACCGGACGAAGGAATCACCAAGGCGTGGGAGGTCAGCTATGCCAACGATTTGCCGGAACTGATCCGGAAAATGAAGCAGTGGGAAGGCCATTGCGCTGTGCTGATGCAGGAATACTGCCCAGGCAGCGGCCAAGGGGTAGAGTTTCTAGCATATCAGGGCCGACCGCTGGCAGCCTTTCAGCATAAACGCCTGGCCGAAGTCCCCCTGACCGGAGGCGCCAGCGCCTGGCGAGAAAGCGTCTCTTTGGACGGAAGATTGTACGCACACGCTGTGAGCTTGGTTGAGGCGCTCTCCTGGACGGGATTGATCATGATTGAATTCAAGGTGGAGGAGAGTGAATCTGGCAAACGGTACTGGCTGATGGAGATCAACGGCCGTGTTTGGGGCTCGTTACCTCTGGCGCTGTTCAGCGGCATGGATTTCCCGGCTAAGCTAGCTTCCCTCTACCTCGACGGCGCTCCGCAGGATCAAGCGCCAGACACCAGCTACCAAATCGGCGCCCGAGCCCTCGATATGACGAAGATCATGAGTTGGGCAGCACAGCTGCTCCTAGGCAAACAACGATACCCCTTCTTGCCGATTCCAACGCGGCGGGCAGTACTGGCACCCTTTGGCGGCATTCTCAGCCCCAGACAAAAATTCGATATCTGGTCCTGGAACGATCCCGGGCCCGCGGCGGCCGAGATCGTCAATCTTGGACATAAATTTCTCGAAAAGCGGCAGGCGAACAGGGTCAGTGTGGGGCACAATGGCTAGACGAATGCTGCTCTCCCTTTTGAACGGTCCCATTGGCCGCTTTGTGCTGGGCTTCCTGGAACGCGTCGCCCCTGGGCAGCCTGGCTCTCTGCGCATATTGACCTATCACCGGCTGGAGAGTCCGGATCTATTTGACCAGCAGATGAGGTTCATAGCAGAACGATTCCACGTGATTTCGATGCAAGAGCTTTTTGATGCTGGTGGCAGCGGCAGCGAGCTGCCCCCCAATGCGGTCATGATCACATTCGACGATGCATATGAAGAGTTCGCAGATCACGCCTGGCCCATTCTGCGGCGGTACCAGCTTCCGGTCACCCTCTTTGTCCCTACCGCTTTCCCTGATAACCCCGACCACCAGCTGTGGTGGGACAAACTGCATCATGCCTTAACCCAAACCAGTAGGCGCGGATTCATCGAAAATGGCACGTACAGCTACCCATTATCTACTGCTAAGCAGCGAAAAGCGGCATACAAACAACTGCGAATCTATCTCAAATCAGTTCAGCATCACGAGGCGTTAGCGGAAGTTGACCGTATCTGTCAGCAGTTGGAAGTTGCGTCAACAGAAAACGACGTCCTGAGTTGGGAGCGTTTACGCCAGCTGGCGGCTGAAGGCGTCACCCTGGGAGCGCACACCAGAAATCATCCTCTACTGACACAGATTTCGCTGGATGAGGCGGTGACAGAGGCGGTCGGTTCTCTGGCGGATCTCGAAAACGAGATCGGGGACACGCTACCCATTTTCGCCTATCCCAGCGGCGGACATACCAAAGAGATCGCTGAAGCGCTAAAGCAGGCCGGCTTTGCCTTCGCATTCACAACCGAGCGCGGCACCAACAACATGCGCCAGCTCAGGCCGCAGCAGATGCATCGCAATAACATCACGCCATACGCCTCTCTGTCGGTCCTGCGCGCCTGGCTGTTGATCGCGACCGTCAACCCAAAGCAGCTGCTCAAGCGAAAGAAGGCTGCATGAAATCAACGAAGTCGGGGAAAACCGTTTTCTGGGTACTGGCTGTCATTGTTGGAGCCGCGGTGATTTGGATGAGTTCTATCCTGGGCAAGGCACCGCTTGTTGAAAACGCAATGCCAACGCCTGCCCCAGCCGAGGCACCGACCGCCGCCAGACAGCAGAGCGCGGAGACGCCGACACCTGAGCCGAACGCTGTGCCGGCGACAGAAGAGCCAACGCCAGTGCTGCGCCAGCAGCCGCCGGGAACTGAAGTGGACGAAACCGAGCCACCTTCGTTAGTGATCGAGTCGGTGACAACGGCAACGACCATCCCAGAAAAAAAAGACGGCATCTGGATTTCGAGCGATGAACTGGCGTCGCTGCCCATGGCAGGGCCAGGTTGGGACAATTTGATGGCGGCGGCGAGCCGCGACACCAGCAAACCTAAGATCCGCGATCAGGGTGATAGTACCGATGTGTACGTGATGGCCAAGGCATTGGTTTATGCTCGAACCGGCGATCCTCTGCTTCGACAAGAGGTTGTCTCCGCAATTACAGCTGCCATCGGCACAGAGAACAGAGGGAGGGTTTTGGCGTTAGGTCGAAATTTGGTTGGCTACATCATCGCCGCCGACCTGGTGAAGCTCAGCGACGATCCGGACATCGATCAGGTCTTCAGGCAATGGCTAGAGAGCCAACTATCGGAAACTCACAGCGGACGAACGCTGCAAAGCACTCACGAAGACCGGCCGAATAATTGGGGCACTCATGCCGGCGCAGCCAGGCTCGCCATCGCTGCCTATCTTGGAGACGACGAAGAAATGAGACGGGCCGCTCAGGTCTTTCGAGGTTATTTAGGTGATAGAGATGCTTACGCAGGCTTCAAATTCGGCGATTTAGGGTGGCAAGCTGACGAAAATAACCCGGTTGGCATTAACCCTCTGGGAAGCTCCAAGATGGGGCATTCTATCGATGGTGCTCTTCCTGAAGAGATGCGCCGTGGTGGATCGTTTCGATGGCCGCCGCGGCACACCGGCTACGCCTGGGAAGGTCTGCAGGGCGTCGTGGTTCAAGCGCAGATACTGGATCGCGCAGGCTATCCAGCCTGGGAATGGGAAGATCAAGCCATTCTGAGAGCCTTCAACTTCCTATATGAGTTGGGATGGCCTGCCGAAGGGGATGATGTCTGGCAGGTTTGGCTGATTAATCACGTCTACGGAACCGAATTCCCCGTTTCCGGCCCGTCCCAGCCGGGCAAGAATATGGGATGGACCGACTGGACGCACAGCAATTGATTTGGACTGGCTGATGGCCAGGGATATTTTTCCAGCTACCAGGAGTTGTCAGTCCAGACATTGACGCTGGTAGCGACGCGAAAACCGGCGATGAGGAGTGAAACCGGCAGCAGCAGCCGTTCGAGCATGAAGGTAATTAGTAGGATGGCTTCTTTATCTATGAACACCTGGGAAGGAAAATACTTCAGGTCTACCTTTTTCCAGGTGAGCAGCATGAGCCCAATACGGGCGGCCAATATTTGAGGGTCTTTTTTGTGATGCAGACGCACTGGGCGCAAGGCAAACACACCAAGATCATAATCACTGGAGAAGGTCGGTTTTCGGGTGCGGCTGAAGCGGCTGCCGTAACCAAAACCAAGCCCGAGGCCGAGCATCCACAAAACAATCTGGATCAGGCCAGCCTTCCGGTAGAAGATAATAGACAGGATAAATAGCATCAGGGCTGACAGCAAGAAAAGCGAAACGAGTTTCAGCCCAATTAGCATGTCCAGTAATGAAGCAAGATGACGATAGAGGAAGATGATTGTGAAAACGAACAGACTATCTATAAGTACGGCGATAAACCACTTCACCGCTTTGGCGTGAAGAAGGCAGTGGTCTTGCAGCATAAAAGCCGCAACGCGGGCCGCAGTACCCACCTGTACAGATTGATATTCGCTCTTGAACCGTTGATATACCTTGGTCAATCTAGACAAAAACATGAGTCAATATAATCTGCCTGAAATAAGACCTAACAGATTCCGCGCTCCAGCCTGTAGACGTGCCGTGGATAAAACAGTGGCGCGAAGCGCGTCGAAAGAATTTTAAGTAGCGCAGAGCAGGATTCCAGATACACCCTGAGACAACCAGTCATGGTGCTCTCAGCAAGGCAACCGATCACACCGATCCCATTTTACGCCAATGGTCTATCTGGACAACCTTTCAAGACAGCAATCTAGTATCGATGTAGAAGTAAGTTGCCGGCCCCTGTTATCATCAGTTGATGGAAGGAGCCGGCTCAGCAGTAAAAGGATTTTTGGTTAGACAAATGAATAAGAGACGCATATTAATTTTCAGCAGCTTACTCATACTGCTCTTGAGCATCCTACCCGCGGTTTATGCCCAAGAAGCAGTTCCAGTCACTCCGCCGGCTCCCACACTCATCTCAGTAAATGATGAGGTTGTTACCTTTACCCAGGCTGGATTTGAACGGCACATCATGAGGGGGGAGTTGGATGTTGTCGACCTTTTTCTCACCATCCCTTCTGATTGGCGCCTTCTACCCGGCGGGCAGCTGGAGCTGTCTCTTGAGGTCTTCACCAGCCGGTCGCTGGCCGGCAGCACATCCCTGGACGGCACTCTGGAAATCAGCTTCGAGGATTATATTCTGGATATGGTCACTTTGAGCGCCGATGGTGTGCAGCGGCTGACACTCCCCCTGCCGGCAGAGGCGTTGACCGCCCCTAACCCGACAGGGCGCTACCATCTGCAGCTAGTTTTGCGCGGTCAGGGCAACTGCAACACCGTAGGCGCCGCAGAAACCAGCGTCATGGTCCAGCCGACATCCCAGTTCATCTTACCGCACGAACTTGTAGAACCAACTTCAGATCTGCAGCTGCTGCCTCGTCCCTTCTACCAACGATCCTTCTACGATGACAGCGCCTACGTGGTGATTCCAGATGCACCCACCAGCGGCGAACTGCAGGCAGCCATGCGTGTTATGGCCGCTTTTGGGAAGATGAGCAACCGAAACTTGGCACTGACGCTGGTCCAACAGAGCGGCGTTACCGCCGAGATCCAGAGCAATCAGCACCTGATCATCGTGGGCGAGACATCCTCGGTTTCCGCATACGCTGATGCGATATCTCTGCTGGATCCGGCTGCCGCGCAGCCAGGCCATACCCCAGAAGATGGTTTGCTCCAGATCGCCCCGTCACCATGGAACAGCAGCAAGGCGATCCTCTACGTCGGCGGCGACACCGCTGTGGCGGTAAACAAGGCAGCCTTAGCTTTAGGGCCCGGACAGATCCGCACCGAGGAACAGACCGACATCGCTGTAGTAGAAGCGCTGTTCCCTGAACGTGCCGCCACAAATTGGGCAGGGCTGGAGAACAGCCTCGGCGACCTGGGTTATGAGATGTGGCTGGTCGAAGGCGTCGGCGGCGAAGTCAATGATTATCAGTTCTATGTACCGTCCGGCTACAGCCTTTCCGACGTCGAGAATGTCCGGCTGGAAGTGGTCTATGTGAATTCCGCATTGCTGGACTATACCCGTTCGGTCATCGATATTGAGTTGAACGGCATGCCGGTAGGGAGCGTCGCGCTCAGCGGTCAAGCAACCCAAGTGAGTACGGTCGCCATTGATATCCCCGCCTCAACTGTCCTGTCAGGACTGAACACGCTCACCCTGCAGGTCAACCTTCATCCGAGAAGGGACTGCAGTGATCAAAGTGATAACAGCACCTGGCTGGCGATCTGGCCGGAAACAACGGTCCACCTTCCTCTGATAGAATCGGGAGAAATCATCCGACGATCCTCTCAACAGCTGCTTAGCGATTACCCACAACCATTCTCTTTCGACAAGAATTTGCGGAGCACGACGATGATCCTGCCAGCAAACAGCATTACGGCATGGCAAATCGCCGCTCAGTTCGCGCTCGATCTTGGCGGTCGTCTTGATGGTGTCTTGACTGAGTTTAGAGTCGCCTACGCTGAAGAAATCACGGACTCGCTTCGCCAGTCGTCCGATTTACTCCTGATTGGGCAAGCAAGCTCGCTGCCAATCGTAGCTGAGTTGAATGATGCTATGCCCTCGCCATTTGTTCCTGGAGGGAATGCCGTCGCAGATGAGCGCCTATTGGTCCAGTACAACATCTCTCCTGACATCCCGTTGGGCTACCTGGAGATGTTCCGATCACCCTGGAACAGCGATCGCATGGTCATGCTGGTCTCAGGCAACACCGAAGCCGGCATGGCAAACGCGGCAAACGCGCTGCTAAATTCAGCACAACGGCGTGTCATGAAGAGTGATTTTACTGTCGTTGATAGAGAGCAGGTCTATCCAGCATCACAACCCTTCACGGGGGTGGACATGACGGCTGCCACGCCGGCACCTGCGGCATCACCGACAGCTTCACCATCCACTGCCGCTGCCGTGCCAACCAGTGAACCGGCCGCCACGGAGCCGGCAGCCGCTGAGCAATCATCTCTCGGATTGATCCCAACGCCTACTGCCAACACTACGAGCAGTGATTCCACCGGCAGCGGCAGCCTAACCGTTGCCGTCGTGGCTGTGCTGGGGCTTCTGGTCGTCTCTCTGGCATTCTTCATCCCCCGCCGGTTTTTGAAAAGATAGCCGGACCGGTACTCAACGTCACGCGAATCCGCTTTAGACCTGGAGGTGTTATTCACAACACCTCCAGGTTTTCTCCCCTTTTTATTGACTGTCCCCTGGGCAACGGCTGATACCACAGGAATGCCATCCCCAATCCCCAACCGCCTATTTGCCTGCCCCGTCACTATCCTATAGACTGGGCTGTTTGCGGCAACTTCTTTGCCCTTGGTGCGTAATGCATGGGAGGGGGCTGCCAGCATTGCAGCGTGGGCGGTGCCATCGATACCGGCAGCACCCTGCAGGAATAATTATGACTATCGTCACCGATCACAAAGCGAACGGGCATCGACGCCTGAGCGGCAGCAGACATGCGCCAGGGAAGCAGGCTACGGTCCAGCCCAAACCTAAACCTTGGGCAAATTCCCGGGCATTTACGTTCCCACAACTTTCCCGACCGCGGCTGTCCTGGCGGCTGTGGCGTCCCTTGCTGGTCGCCGCGGTCATACTTGCCGTTTTCGGCATCCTCATTTACACCGAACACCCCATCCTGAAATTGTTTTCACTGGTAGGCCAGCAAGAAGCGGTCAGTGCACAGCTTAAAGCGATTGGCGCCTGGGGGCCGCTGGCCTTAGCGATCTTCCACCTGGTACAGGTGCTGGTGGCGGTCATTCCCGGCCACGCCTTCTTGATCGCGTCCGGCTACGTCTATGGTTTTCCTGCCGGCTTCTTGCTCAACTACCTCAGCATCGTCGCCGCCAGCCAGATCGCCTTCTCTCTGGCCCGCTGGGCCGGACGGCCGCTGGTCAGCCATTTAGTCCCCACTTACGTCCTGGACCGGTGGTATGAGATCAGCGAACGGCAAGGGTTCAGCTTCTTTATCATCGCCTTTCTGCTGCCGGTGTTTCCCACCGATGCTATGAACTTCGTGGCCGGCCTGAGCAAACTCTCTGGGCGCCGGTTCTTGGCTGCCAATATGCTGGGACGGCTGCCGGGGATCGTGCTGCTCACCTTGATCGGCTCTCACGGGCTGCGCATGTCGCCAACAGCATGGGCCAGCATGGGGTTGATTTCGGTCAGCCTTTACGTCACCGGCCGCTATTGCGTCACCAAAATTGACGCGCTCTACCAGCGTTCAGCAGCGGACCCAACTGCCGCGGCTGCCGACTAAATTCTTCCCCCGAGCGCCAGTCCCCCGTCCACCCACGCAGGCGGGGCGCCAAACCCACGGTTCCCTGCCTGGTTTGGCGCCCCACGGCGTTGACATACCCCGCTGTTCAGGTAGGATCTGTAGCTTATACCGAACTCATTGTCGCCGGATCCACGGGGAAGCTGATCCATCGGTTTTCTCCTATCATGCCGGCTTATCATCCTAGCTATCGATTGGTAGAGGAGCCTGATGAAAGAAAAAGTAAAGAATCTAAAGACAAAGCTGACCTCGGTCAACGATCTCAAGTCAGCAGCTGCGGTGCTGTATTGGGATCAAACCACCTACATGCCGGCAGGCGGCGCCGAAGCGCGGGGGCGCCAGCTGGCTACTCTCACCCGGCTCGCCCATGAGCAGTTCACCAGCGATGAGGTGGGAACATTGCTGGATGTTTTATCCCCCTATGCCGACGGCCTGCCTTACCAGAGCTTCGACGCCAGCCTGATTCGAGTTGCCAAACGGGAATTCGACAAGAACAGTCAAGTGCCGGCGCAGCTGTTGTCCGATATCACCGTCCACGGGGCCGCCGCTTACGCCGTGTGGACCCAGGCGCGCGC
>JAHEEY010000517.1 GCA_024640485.1 Chloroflexota bacterium
CCGCTTCGGAAGCGACCCTTTTCATGGGCGATACAAGACTCGAACTTGTGACCTCTACGATGTCAACGTAGCGCTCTAACCAACTGAGCTAATCGCCCGCTAACAACTGGTAAATTATACCAACCTTCTAAAATGCGTCAACGGGAATTCACTAATTTCGCCTCCTGGAAACGGGGTCCGACCATTTTGCTGGAGGTAGTATCGGAAAATGATTACTCAACGAATTTCTCGTCTTGCCCAACTAGCAAGCTCATGATAAAATTCTTGGCTGTAATTGCGGGATAGTTTAATGGCAGAACGGGCGGCTCTGAACCGTCTAGTCCTGGTTCGAGTCCAGGTCCCGCAGCTAAAGAGTTTTCAAGAAATTGATGATTCAGCAGGCCGTGTTCTTCAAAGAGCACGGCCTGTTTTTGTTTTCCGGGCAGCCATCTCTTGAGCTGTGGTAGCTCCCTACTCGAGCCGATAAGAACCGTGATTAGGTATCCTATGACGACTCCAGGAAGTCACAGGTATAGCCTTATTAATCCCCAATCTCTTGGCTGCGTTCTCGAGTAATATCATTCTTTTTGGAGCAGTGATTGTCTTGTCAACCGATTTCGTCTGTGATACTATTTTGTCCCCTGCCATGTGCGTGATGAGCTTTTTGTGTTGAGCCAACGCCACCCAAGAGGGGACCGGAAACGTGTTGGAGTTGTAGTAGCCAAATTGGCCAGGCATCCTCCTTATGAGAAGGCCCCCACCTGCATTTGCAGGTTCATACTCCAGAGGTTCACACGGCATGGCGGGGCAGACTGATTCTCGATGAGAAGGGGTGCGTCAATCTCATGGAGATCTTGTTACCCCTGACAAACTCAGGGGCATTGTTTTTTAGGGCGAGTGTATCATCAAAAATCGTATCGTTTTGATCCTCACGGTAATCGGCATCACGGCTGTGTCCGCGATTCTGTTTTCTGCGGTTAACAGCGGGTGGTTCAGCGGCAGCGATGTCCCTATTCCCACGCTAGCGGCAGTCGCAGACGTATCCATTCGTTCGACAGAGATTGCCAGCTTGCCGGCTCCAGAGGCCGCCGCGTCAGAAACGCCGGTGAGGCAGCCTGATACACCGACAGCTGAGGCGACCCTGACGCCGCTGCCCACAGCCACTGCCACGGCAACGGACACCCCTACACCGACGGTTACCGCCACCGCCACAGATACACCCTCGCCTACGGCCACGGCGACACCCCTTCCGACTGAAACCGCAGTGCCGGCGACAGCAACACCGAATGTTACCAATACCCCCAGCCCGCCGACCAGCACCCCAGCGCCGACATCGCCGCCTGTGGTGACAAATCCTATCCCGGATTTGAACCTGGTGCCGGGACAGCCTCAAGGATATCTTGACAAGTTCCGCCTGGTGACCTACTACGGCAGCCCGATGGGGCGCGGCCTGGGTGTTTTAGGCAACCAATCGCGCACCCAGACGCTGCGGCTGCTGCGTCAAGATGTAGCCGCATTTCAAGCGTTATCACCGGAGCGGCTGGTGCTGCCCACTTATCATATGGTCACCACCGTTGCCAACGCCTACCCGCCCGATTACCGGCACCATGTTGAGCTAGGCGTCCTGGAAGAGTGGATCGCCGCCGCCAAGGCCTCCGGGGTCAGCGTCATTCTAGATATCCAGCCGGGACGGGCCAATCTCATGGATGAGCTCAACCGTATCCGCTATCTGCTCTACGAACCGCATGTCCATTTGGCTATCGATCCCGAGTTCGTCATGAATGACGAGCAGGTCCCGTCGGTGAACCTAGGACAGATGGTCGCTGCTCAAATCAATGAAATCCAGTCCAGCTTGAACGGCATTGGGTATGAGATCGGTTTGAACCGGGTCTTGATCCTGCACCAGTTTGCGGATCGCATGCTGCCGGACAAGGATCTGATCCAACCGTTCCCCTTCGTGGAGATGGTCATTGATGGTGATGGGTACGGCTCGCCCTATACGAAGATCCGCAATTACAACCAGTACGCCGGCGAAAATGGGTTTGAGTACGGCGGGTTCAAGCTGTTCCCGATACACGGGGATGATCCACTGATGTCACCGGAATACGTGATGTCTGCCCTCTTCCCGGCGCCGGTTATTATCATTTACCAGTAGGCGGGACGAGGTTCGCGGCAGGGATGTCAGGGCGTTGAATGGCGCTTTTGGTTTGCAGCGTATCTGATCAGCCATAGAAATAGAAAACCGGCTGAACAGCCGGTTTCTTTTGTGTCCCTATGAAGCCAATCGGCAGCTTTCACGGGAGCGACTCAAGGCTCTCACGAATCAGGGCCGGCTGGTTGGTGATCAGGGAATGAACCCCCAGCCGAGCCAGGCGGTGAGCTTCTTCCGGCGCGTCGACGGTCCATACGTTGACCTGATATCCCCGACGAGAGGCCCAGGCCATGTACTTCTCATCCACCATGGAGTAATGGGGGTGATCCGCCTCGCCGTCAGCCAGCAGATACAGATATTGCTGCCAGGTGTCTTCCCGTATCAGGGCCACTGGGATCGTCCGCGGAAAATACCGCCGGCAGCGGCGCACCGCGAAAGGGCTGAACGATGACATCAGCACCTTGCTTTCAAGATTGTGCGCCTGCACCTGATCGGCAACCGCCGCTTCCAGCCCGCTGTCACGCCAGCGAAATTCTTTTATCTCGATATTGTAAAGCAGCCGGGGGCCGAAAGCCTCAAAGACCTCGTCCAAGGTTGAGATGGTCTGCCCTTCACCGGCAGACAGGGCCTGCAGCTCAGCCAGCTTCATTTGGCTGACCACCCCAGTGCCGTCAGTGGTTCGGTCAACCTTGAAGTCATGGATAACCACCGGCCAGCCGTCAGCCGACAGCTGTACATCCAATTCCACGCCGACAGCGCCCTGCTCGAGTGCCAGGCCAAAGGCGGCCAAGGTATTCTCCGGGGCGTCATGGCTGGCGCCCCGATGGCCGATGACCAAAGGCTTGTCTGATCTGCTGGTCCAATCCATTTTGGAGACCCTCTACAACTTCACAAAATAGGATTCAGCCGCCCGGTCGATCATTTCCTGGGTCAGCGTTGGTTGAATGCCCAGATAGGCGGCGATATCCAACAGCTGATCAAGGATATCGCGAGGATGGCTGGCCCGCAGCTTATGTTTCTGCTTAATGTAATATTCCTGCAGCAGATACCGTACGACTTGCTCATCGTAGGGGACCTTGCGCGATTTAGCCACCCGCTGAAAGATCTCACGGTACTCTTCAAAGGAGGGCGAAGTTACCTCGATCTTATGGCGAATACGGCGCAGAAAGGCCTCATCGACCAGATCCCGAGGCGGCAGATTGGTGGAGAACACAATCAGCACCTCAAAGGGCACTTCAACCTTGCGCCCGGTGTGCA
>JAHEEY010000518.1 GCA_024640485.1 Chloroflexota bacterium
AGGGTCTGCAGTTTGGTGAAGTAATCACCCCACGGCTGGGCCCACAGCTCGATTTTCACATCCGGGTTCTGGGCCATGTACGCGTCGGCCACCGCTTGATGGGTGACGATCTCTTCCGGGCTGCCCCACATGCCCCAGGTCAGCGTTACCGGCCCTTCAGCCTGCTGGGGGACTTCGGTCGCCGGCGGGGGCGCTTCTTCCACAGTGCCGGTGTCGGTCTGTTCGGTGGTGCCGCTGTCGGTCGCCGCCGGGGTCTCATCGCCGCCGCCGCAGGCGCCCAGCAGTAATGCCAGGACCAGCAGCAGGGCCGCGATCTTAAAACTGTGTTTCTTTAACATATTGAGCTTCTCCTCATCAAATAAGCGTAATCAAATGGTTGATTCGATAAACAAGGTTGATTGTCGGCAGATTTCAGCATGGCACCTCCTAAGGGACGAGCGGGCTCATTCTGCGTTGGATAGTAAGGTCTGTCTAGACCGGGCCGCCGCCGGCATGGGCGGAGAAATCGTTGTTCTCCGTGGCCCGGGCGCTGGCGGGCTTGGCCGCGATCAAGCCGTCAAATAAAGGCAGCTCACCGCTGTTGACCGCGTGTTCGGCATACAAGTACATCGCCGCCGACCACGCCTGCCGGCCGTACCCCATGGCGTGGCCGCTTTCACCGTGGAGCCATTCGTTGAACTCCCAGCGGCGGTCGATCCCCTGCCGGTTCGCCTGGGCCAGGGAGACCAGCAGCCGCTCCGCTTCTTCATGCCAGCCGTGGCGTACCAGGGCGGCCACATGAAAGCCGCCCACCATCGGCCAGATGCCCCCGTTGTGGTATTGGTGGGGCAGGTTCAGGTTGCGGCTGCGGTAATATTCCCGCCAGTCGCTTTCCCCCGGGTAGATGGGCGGGTGGATCGCTTTGGTGGGGTAAGGCTCGGCGACGCCCACCTGGTACATGTAGCGCAGGATATGCTCCCGCTTGTGGCCGTCGGCCAATCCGGAGATGATCGCCAGGCAGTTGCCCAGGCTGTCAAACCAGTCGCCGTACTCCCGGAACGCCACCCAGGGCAGGTAAAAGGGGCGGCTGGAGATGGTGCCGATATTGTGGTACAGCATGTACCATTCCAGCCGGATCGCCTTCAGCTTCTCCAGATGTTCGGCGAAATGGTCGGCCACCCAGCATCGGTCGATCCACATCAGCAAGTTCATGCGGTGGTGGACCCCGGCAGCGTCGACAAACAGCTCGTGCCGGTCGCTGTCGTTGGCGATATGCAGGTGCAGCTCTTCATGGGCCAGCAGCGCCGCGTAATAAAGGGCGTTGTCATACAAGATGTTGTAGCGCACCGCCACCAGATCCATCCAATTGCCCGCTTCCGGCGTTTCCAACAAGCCGCACTCGTTCATATCCTGGTATTCCAGCCAGCTGATAGCCCGGTCGATGATCGGCCAATTGGCGGTCAGGAATTTGATATCGTGGGTCAGCTGCCAGTAGAGGTAGTGGGTGAGCACAAACCACAGGTTGGAGTCCAGGGCGCCGGCATTTTCGGTAGAGATGTAGCCGCTCTCCGGATTGATGTTCAGCGGGATCAGCCCGTGGCTGGACTGGTAGCTGCCCAACGTCTCCAGGCTGGCCCGGATCGCCCCCAACATGCTGCTGTCCCCGGTGGTCGCCGCTCCCAAAGAAGTGACGGCGATGTCGCGGGCCCAGATCTGCGGGTAGCCGGCAGCCAGGGCGGAGGCCCTGAATCCTTTCTCTGTGATGCAGGCGCCGACGACGTCCAGGGCCTGTTCGTGGGCTTCTCGCAGCAGCGTCGATTTCTTCACCCGTTCTCCTGTTTATGCCGGCACGCGCCTCTGGTTTGCCCTCGATCTGCGTGGGGCGGTGCGGCGAAGCGGTGCGGTGATTCCACATGAAATGTCTAGCTGATGTTTTGGTCGAGTCGAAAGACGCTACTATAGCCCTGTTGAGGGCAAGATTCAAGCGTCGTTAACCAAATTGTGAAACTCAGCCAGCCGAAGACGCCGTTAAACAGCCGCGTGGGCCGCGGCTGGCGTCGTCATTCATATTATACCCTTTATTGGAGGCTGATTCCTAGCGGTTGGCGAGGCGGGCTCCCTGGGGCGATCCGATGCTCCCTCAGCTGAATAGCGGCGGCCAGACAAGGCGAAGGCGCTGCCGCCGACCAGAACGTTACCACTGGTCGTAGGCAGCGCCCTCAGGAGCCTACCCCTACAAGAGACTTATGTCCCTCCACTCTACAAGCTGTATCGCATACGGAGCATCAGTGCTGTAAGGCTGATACCCTATCAAGAGGTGAACATCATTAGCACTTTCTAATATACCAACCCGCTCTTACAAACCGGCTTACGAAAGCTGTCAAACTATTTGTCTTTCGCGATGCAGCGTGGGACCTGGTCAATTGCGACCCGACAAAGCGTTAAGTTTCACAGGGACAACGTGCAGGATTCTGGCGCCGTGTGGTCGATGGTGACGCCTGTCCGCCCCCTGGCTCCATTGCGGTCTATGGATCCGACCTGATCGCCAACCTACTTGGAGAAAAACCGCAGGTAGGCGAAGCCAGCCGCCAGCAGCAGATAAACCAGGACAGAGGACCACCCCAAACCGTTGATCTCAGGGACGCCGCCGAGCTGTCCGACCAACATGAAAACAAAACCAAGCCCATCGCTGGCAAGATTGGCTGATACGACGGCTTGCTTCGCCTTGTCCTCACTGAAATCCCGGCTAAGCCAATTCAGCAGCCCGAAGCCCAGCAGAGCCGCGCCAAAGAGCCGGCCGACCAGCATGCCGCCATCGTCGAGATCCACATTGTACATACCCATCAGCTGGCCTGGCATCAAGATGAAACCCAGGGCAAAAAGAAAAGCGACGATGGCTCCGACGGTGAGAAAATTCTTGTAAGTCATGTCGAACTCCTTTGCTAAAAGCAAACGCCCAAATCTCATTACGACAATCATAGTATAGGTAATTTCTCGCCTGAAACGGCCTACATCTTACCCGGCTGGTATGAAGAGGGCGTGAATATCCAGCCAGGAGGTGAGATGGCGGTAACTCATGCCCCTATTTCCAGCCAATCTGGCGCTGTGCTGCTTCGGTTGGCTGCTTTCAGGCGGCGCCTTGCCCGACAGCCGCGGCCGGCTCGGAAACCCGAAGTTTGGGCATTGGTGGGCTGATAGTGACCCGGCAATCTGCTCCCCTATCCAGCACGCTTGTGGTATAAATCCCGATTGGCGGGTCAGTCGGGTCAGGCGGCCCGGCCATCTGAGCCAATTACACCCTTTTTGCCAACTAGGGCTGCCGCGGGAGCGGCTATCGGAGCACGCTATGAAAAAACGTTGGACAATGATGCTGCTCGTCCTACTGCTAGCCGGCTGCGGCGGGCA
>JAHEEY010000519.1 GCA_024640485.1 Chloroflexota bacterium
CACCATAAGGCGATGATTAGAGAAAGCAGCCGGCTAGCTGCCGCTGCGGGCAGCGAATACCGGGCTGCGTCGGTTTCGAATGAAAGGGGGACGAGGGGAGCTGAGCGGCGCGGCTGGGCCTCAGCAGGTTCAGGCCAGGGCGTCCATCTTTTCGGCAAGGGCCAGATCCCAGGTCGACAAAGCGTCAATGTCAAAACTCTTCAAGTTGACTGTGACTTGGTTATAAACGTTGCACCAATGTGGATGATGGTCCATCGACTCGGCAAAGACCGCCGCAGTGACCATCCACCCCATCGCCTCCGCAAAAGAGGGGAAGCTGAACTGCTTGTGCAGGCTGCCCTCCACGATCGTCCAGCCGGAATTAGCCGCCAGCCACACTTCTGCTTCCAATTCAGTTACTTTTCGTCTCTTGATCATCTGATGCTCCCATGGTTCAGCGAGCTTATCAGCGGGTACTAAACGCCGCAGGTTCCGCCTCGACAGCCGCTTTCGTCTTCAGCCACGCCCGAACGGCCTCAGCGGTGCTGGCGGCATTGTGATCAGTGGTGTCCAGTAAATCAATGGCGACCCTGGCAGAGGGGCCATTTTGCTTAAGCCAGCGGTTGTATCCCAGTTGGCCATCGATGAATTTACCGTCCCGGCTGCCCCGCCAGGTGGGCCGCTGCTTCAGCCTGGCAGCCAATTCGTCATCGTCGCAAACAAATGCCAGGTAATGCACTTTAGAGAAGTAGCGCCGCTCAACACACAGTTCGACATTGGCAGGGATGCCCCCAGCGCTGAATATCAGTGCCGGTTTACCCGACTGTCCGATATTTTTGGCCATCCGCAGCCAGGTCTCAAAGAAGTTGCGGAAGCTCTCTTCCGGCTGATTGAACGCCGGCTGCCACAGTATGTCTGAATCAAGCGGGATCAGGTCGGTCAGCTGTCCGGTCAGCAGCTGGCACACCGCCGACTTACCGCTGCCGCTGGGGCCGCAGACGAAATAGAGAGGCTGCAGGCGAAATGGATGTGGGTGTTGGCAAATGGGACAGATAGCCACCGACCGATCAGGGTCAATCCTTTTGTCAATGCGGTATTCACCGCAGTTATCACAGACGTTGATCATCGCACGCCTCGATATGAGTTTTCGGGTCACAGTGGCAGCAGCTTCCGGAACATTTGAAGCAGAGCTGAGAATTATAGCCTGATTTTCCTGGTTGGACTAAGATAAGCTGGTAATCAACTGACTACCGAAGAAAACCAACATTTCTCATTGGAGTTTCACGACATGAGTAATATCGCCATCGCCCTGGTTTGCGCTCGCTGCAGCCACGATTGGATTCACCAGCTTTCCAGCGAGGACAGTCCCCGGCTGATGAACAAAGGGGGCAAAGAAGTGAAGATCTATCGCGTCAGCTGCCCGATATGCGGCGGGCAGATGTTGGTTGAGGTTGACGACTCGGCTGCCGCTGCCGGCAGCTCCGGCGGCTATCAAGCGTGAACCGGCAGCGGTTTCTGCCTGGGCAATTGACCGCCGCCCGCGCCGATGCAGCCGCAGGTTAGCTCCAACACACGCCATTTCAATATCTAGCGGCACGGCTCTAGTCAAAAGCTTGTCCGCGCAAATTGCCCGCCGAGCGCCCTGCTGGCCGCTGCTCCGGGCGCCCGGAGCGTTCTAGCCGGCACCTTGGACTGTTTTCCTCAGCAGCGGCTCCATCGCCTGCAGCGCCCTGCCTCGATGGCTGATCTGGTGTTTGACTGCCGATGGCACCTCCGCCATGGTCAGCGACCGCTCCGGCAGGTAGAACACCGGATCGTAGCCAAAGCCGCCGCTGCCTGCCGGTTCCAAGGCGATCATCCCTTCACAAACCCCTTCAGCGGTACCCAAAATGGCGCCGTCCGCGGCAGCCAGAGCGATGACGCACCGGAATCGGGCAGACCGCAGCTCCCACGGGACCCCTTCCAGGTTTCGCAGCAGCAGTTGGTACCGCTCCTGGTGAGAGAGTGCCGTCCCGCCGTATCTGGCGGTGAAGATCCCAGGTTCACCCCCTAGCGCGTCCACCTGCAGGCCGGAGTCATCCGCCAAGGTGATCATGCCGGATTTGGCGGCGTAGCTCTGCGCTTTAAGAATCGCGTTCGCCTCAAACGAATCCCCATTCTCCTCGACATCTTCACTCACCTGAACATCATCCAGGCTCTTCCAGCTGATTCGCAGGTCGGCCAGCATCTCCTTGAATTCGACCACCTTTCCCTTGTTGTGCGTGGCCACCAAAAGCTCACTGTTCATCGAATCTCCTTCTTCATTTGGCCATGGGCGGCGGTGCACCCTGCCGGTGGTCAATAGCCGTGGTTCCATATGTCTTTGGAAATAACATATGCTATACTATCTGATGACACCTCGAAATTGTAACCCACCGAGATGAATATGAGCAGTAATAACCGTTCCTTATTGGTTTTTAACTTTGGTTTCTTGTTGGAAGCCACACTCGGCACCAGCCGAAAACTTGAACTTGATTATCCTTCGGTCAAAGTAGGCGATGACTTAACCCTCACGCCGCTGACCGGCAAATTCACCGCAACCCGAATATCAGAGGGTGTGTATGTCAGCGGCAAGCTTCACTCCACCGTCACGGCACCATGCATGCGATGTCTGGAAGAAGCGATTTCGCCCATCACCATCCACCTTGACGAGCTGTTTTACTATCCGGAAACCTCCCTGCCCGCAGAAGAGGAGTATGCCTTTGATGGCGAGACCGGCCGGATTGATCTGGCGCCATTGGTCAGGGAGATCGCTTTCTTATCATATCCGGTCCGTCCCATCTGCAAGCCTGATTGTCAGGGGTTGTGCATGGAGTGCGGTCAGAATTTGAACATCGGTGATTGCGACTGTGAAGACGACGATATAGATCCCAGAATGGCTGCGCTGCGAGGGCTTCTAGAGCAGTAGCGCAGACATGATTTTTGGAGTTGGGCAGACGGCGCTGAGGCACTGCCGTTTGTCCGGCTCTGTGTGTACAAATATGTTTTACGATAGAGCAAAGATATATATAAAGACCGGCGACGGTGGTGACGGCATGATCGGATTTCGCCGTGAAAAGCATGTCCCCCTGGGCGGCCCAGACGGCGGCGACGGCGGCAAGGGCGGCGATGTCATTTTGAAGACAAACCCGCACCTCGGCAGCCTGGTCCGTTTCCACAAACGCAATCATTATCGCGCCGAACACGGCACCCACGGCGGCACCAGCAACAAGACCGGCGCCAGCGGCGAATCGGTCATCCTGGAAGTGCCGGTGGGCACTGTCATCCGGGACGCCGATACTGGTGAACAGATCGCCGATCTGGCCCGGCCGGATCAGGAGATCACCGTACTGGCTGGGGGCCGCGGCGGCCTGGGCAACGC
>JAHEEY010000520.1 GCA_024640485.1 Chloroflexota bacterium
GCGAGGCAAGGCGCGGGCGAATTTCGGAGAGAATATCGTTGACTCGTTCAAGGTTCCGTTGGGTCTCATCTAGCCGCCGGATGGTCTGGGAACGCTTGGCCTTGTAATAACTTATCCCGGCAGCCTCTTCGAACAAGGCACGCCGCTCCTCAGCGCGCAGCGACAGCGCCTGGTCGACCAGCCCCTGCCCCACAATGGTGTAAGTACGCTCCGCCAGGCCGCTGGTAGACAACAGTTCGGTAATGTCCTTGAGCCGAACCTTCTGTCCATTCAGAATGTACTCATTCTCACCGGAACGAAAGGTACGGCGGCCGATTTCCACTTCGGTGTAGTCGATGGGCAGCCACCCATCACTATTGTCGAGGGTCAGAATCACGCTGGCCATGCCGGCACGAGCGCGGGTACGGCTGCCGGTGAAAATCATGTCCGTGCTTCGCTTGCCGCGCAGCGTGGTATAACTTTGTTCGCCCAAAACCCAGCGAACGGCATCTGCTATATTGCTTTTGCCGCTGCCGTTTGGGCCGACAATCGATGTGATCCCTTCGTCAAAGACGAACTCGGTTTTGGTAGCAAATGTTTTGTAGCCTTGAAGGACTAGTCTCTTGAGTCGCATAAATATCGCACGTACTATAAGGAGATGGGTTTCCCTTGCTGAAAGGCACGGTACTCCTTTAACTCTACCTTGGAAACTCTTATTTTGCCACGCCAGGCAGTGACTAAACCGTCTCACGGTTGCCGTAGTTGCGGCGGCGCAGTATAGTGACAACTGGTCTAGTGGGCAAATCATTGACTCTTCGATACCATACCCCGTTGAAGTGCTTATGCCGTCAAGTTATAATCAATCTGCCCAGGGTATGATCTGACACTGTGGACAAGGGAAACGCGTGCCGAATCGTCTAGAACTGGAACAAGCAATAGATGCTTTGGAAGCTCAGCGAGCCATACTAGGAGATGACGTAGTTGATACGTCGCTGCAAGCGCTGCGTCTAAAAGCAAATTCCCTTGAGTCGCAGCCAGTCATGGAGCAGTTCCAGGACCTCCCCGTCTTGGTCGCCGATCTCTCCAACTACACCGCCATGTCTGAAGCGATGGATGCCGAAGAAGTTGGCGATACCATCAACGCTCTCTGGGAGAAGCTAGACAGCGTTATTGAGAGCTGGGGCGGCCTTATCGACAAGCATACTGGCGATGGGCTGATTGCCCTTTTTGGCCTCCCGCAGCCGCGCAAAGACGACCACGAACGAGCAATTTTAGCTGCACTCGATATGCAGATGGAGCTGGCCCTTTTCAACGAAGCCGCCTCAGAGACCCAAACGGATCGGTTGTCTGCCCATGTACCCAAGTTGAAGATGCGCATCGGTATCGATCGCGGCCCTCTCTTTTTCGGGCTGATGGGAATCAGTCGGAAGCACACCGCTGTGGGTGAAGCAGTCAGCATGGCAAGCCAGCTGCAGCAGATGGCACCTATTGGCGGGACCTTGATATCATACGAGCTGTATGCGCAGGTACACGCCCGATTCGAAGTTGAGGCATTAGATCCGGTAGCTTTAGATGGCCGCACCAGCCGGCTGGGAACCTATGTGGTCAAAGGGGAAAGACCCCACGTCTACCAGGGTTACAGGCAAGCCAGCCATGGCGATTACACACGAATGGTTGGCCGCCAGACTGAACTCGAGCAGATGCAAGCAGTCCTGCAGATGACCGTGGATCGCGGCAGAGCCCATTTTCTCAATCTTTCCGGTCCGGCTGGCGTCGGTAAGTCCCGTTTGATCGATGAATTCAACCATCTCCTGGAACATCTGCCGATGCAGATCAGCCACTTCCGGGGTCAAGTGCAGCAGACCACCGGCATGCTGCCTTTCGCCCTCATTCGCGACGTTTTCACCAGCCATTTCGGGATTCATGTGCACAGCAGTATGCGTGTCGCCCACGAGAAATTGATCCGTGGGCTTGTGCCGGCTTTCCAGGGTGACAGAATCTACGCACGCAAGCGGGCGGATCTGATCAGCCAGCTGTTGGAGCTGGACAGCCCTAGTGTAGGGCAATCCCAGCGAAGCAATCCGGAGGCTATCGCCCTGCGGCAGCGTGGTTTTGATTCGGTGATCGAGTTCTTTCGATCCCATTGTCTGCAGTCACCAGTGACAATCATTACTCTGGAGAATGTCCAATGGGCGGATCCCAGATCGCTGGATCTGATCGAACAGCTATTCCATCGATGCCGAGACCTGCCGCTGCTGATCATTCATTCGGGAAGGAGTGAGACAAACAAGCGGCAGGCAACGTGGGAAGCGTTGTCCGGAACCGATGCGACAACCTATCAGGAACTGTCCCTCCTTCCCCTCTCTCCGATCGACACCCGTCATCAGATAGCCGATCTATTCCAAGGAATTTCGCAAACCCAGCCGCTGAATACTGTCGACCTGATCGTTGAACAATCAGCCGGCATCCCAGGGTACATCGAAGCGCTGGCTGCCGCCATGAAGAGAGAGGGCATCCTCATTCAGGAAGCAAATCATTGGCGCCTGCAATTGGGAAGACTGAAATACGGGCTATCGCTGCCGACAGTGGCCGATTTCACCCGTGACCAGCTGAATCCGCTGTCCAGGGATGAGCGAGAAGTGATCCGGCAGGCGGCTGTCCTGGGCCAGCCATTCGCAAAGGCTGGCCTCCTCTATCTCAGCCAACAATCGGACGCAGCGGCCCCGATCAAGAACCCTGATTCAGTTTTGGACTCCCTGGAAGATCAAGGCCTCATCTTCGCTTGCGACAGCCGGAACATCATCGGCACCAAGGGATATCAGTTCGCCCATGAATGGCTGGTCCAGGCGGCCCTGGATGACATCCTGCCGTCGAAGCGTGCCGCATATCACACCTCTGCCGCTGTCTGGCTGAAAATGAACAGCGGCGCCCGACTTGCCAGCCATGCGCATCTTATCGCCGGCCATTTTGAACAGGCCGGGGATATAGACAATGCTGCCGAATGGTTCGGCCTTGCTGGCACGCACGCTAATGATACAAACGCACCCCTTTCTGCCATCGCCTATTATCAGCGGGCGCTTGCCCTCCTGCCTGGCGCGCACAGCGGTGAACCACGTCGGGTTGCGCTAAACGAGGCGTTGGCGGAAACACTCCATTGGCAGGCACGATTTGCGGAAGCTTCGGAAACGTATCAGGCTATGCTAATTGGGGCTCGTGCCACAGGCAATACCGATGCCCAGGCCCGGGCAATGGTCGGCATTTTGACGAGTCTGAATTTCCTGGGACATTATGCCGAGGCGCTGAAAACGGGCCAGCAGGCGGAGGACATTGCCAGGGCGCTCAGCTCCCGCAAACATCTAGCCGCCGCGCTAACGGCCAAATCATGGGCGCTGATG
>JAHEEY010000102.1 GCA_024640485.1 Chloroflexota bacterium
ACCAGCGGCGGGCACAAGATTACCCTGGACGACAACGGCCGAAAGGCGACCATTGAAAGCTCAGGCGATGTCGAGATCAAGTCTGGCACCAACATGAAGCTCACGGCGACCGCCAACATCGACATAGAGGCAACCGGAAACCTCAATATCAAATCTAACGGGCCGTTGAACGTCCAGTCATCAGCCATTACGGCGATCAAGGGCAGCCTGGTCCAGATAAACTAAGGAAGGTCTAGCATGGGACAGCCAGCAGCGAGATTAACCGACATGCATACTTGTCCAATGGTGACCCCAGGGGTTCCGCCGATCCCCCATGTGGGTGGGCCAATAGTGGGCCCCGGCGTACCCACGGTGCTCATCGGCGGCATGCCGGCGGCGGTCTTGGGAGACATGGTCACCTGTGTTGGGCCGCCGGATACCATCGCAAAAGGCTCAGCCACAGTGCTGATCGGTGGCAAACCTGCCGCTCGAATGGGTGATAACACCGCCCACGGCGGCTCGATTGTGTTGGGCTGTCCAACCGTGTTGATCGGCGGCTAATCCCGTCGGAAACCCGGGTTCGTAGCCAACAGCCCTGGTGGGTACATTTTGCCAGAGGCGAAGCGCATTTTTAGGGATATTTAGTATGACGAAAGAATTTATCGGACGGGGATGGTCATTTCCGCCAAAGGTGGGCCCGCAGGGCGGGCTGCTCCTGACCAATGTCGATCAGTCTATCCGGATCATCCTGATGACCTCCATCGGACAGCGGATGATGCGGACCACTTCTGGCTGCCGCATTCACGAAACGGTTAACGTCCCGTAATCAGTACCGTTATAATGACACCAGACCAGAGATTCGAGGAATTGAATGGCTAACGATTTTATAGGCAGAGGGTGGTCTTTTCCGCCCAAAATAGGGCCCCAGGGTGGGCTTCTTCTAACGACTGATCGAAACGAGATCGATCAGTCGATCCGGATCATCCTGATGACCTCCATTGGTCAGCGGGTGATGCGGACCACTTTTGGCTGCCGCATTCACGAATTGGTCTTCGCCCCAAACAATGCTGAGACCGCCTCGCAAGCGGTCCGCTATGTCACCGAAGCATTGGGCATGTGGGAGCCGCGCATCTATGTCAACGAAGTGTTGGCGGCGCCCCATCCCGACCAGGATAATCATCTACTCATCGACATTAAATACACGGTGAAAGGGACCAACGATCCCCGCAGCCTGGTATTCCCGTTCTATCTCATTCCTGAAGAATAGATTTCATTGATATTCGTAACCCGGAGGCATCTATGCCGCTAACAGCACCAAAGTTAGACGATCGACATTTTCAAGACATCGTTGATGAAGCCAAAAAACGCATTCCCCACTACATCAAGGAATGGACAGACCACAACGTCAGCGATCCTGGGGTAACCATGATCGAGCTGTTCGCCTGGATGACGGACACCATTCTCTACCGGATGAACCAGGTGCCCGATCTGCACTACATCAAATTCATGGAGCTGCTGGGCATTACCTTGAAGCAGCCGGTCCCTGCCCGGGCGCCGGTAACCTTCTGGCTGGCGGCCCCCCAGGAGGCGCCCGCTTTGATTCCCGCCGGCACTGAAGTCGCCAGCACCCAAACAGAAAACCAGCCTTCGATCATCTTCACCACTGACACCGATTTCTACGTCAGCCCGCCCCAGATCATCGCGGTACTCTCTGAAGTCGCTTCCGGCAATGAAGGGGAGAAGGAGTTCAAGCAGCACAATGTGGAGCGGGTGCTGAAAGGGTTGGAAAGCTTCTCCGCATTTTCCAGCCGTCCCCAGGCAAAAGATGCCCTCTACTTCGGATTCGAGAACGACCTCAGCCATCACATATTAGGCTTTGATCTGCAGTGCAACTCTGCCGGCGGCGCCGGCATCAACCCCACCCTGCCGCCGTACGTGTGGGAAGTCTCCACCGGCGATATAGACGAACCATGGCGGCGTTGCGAGATGGATCCCGATGAAGACAGCACCAAAGGGATGAACGTTTCCGGGCGGATGCGGGTGCACCTGCCGGAGATGGGCAAAGTCAGAATCGATAAGGAGAGTTTCTTCTGGGCTCGGGTGAGAATATTGACCGAAGCTGAGTACACCGATCAGATGCGTCCCTACCGCAACACCCCTCAAATCGAGCGTGTGGCGGTTCGCGCCTGGGGCAGCAGTACCATGGCTACCCATTCCCAGCAGATCAATAAGGAGCTGCTGGGCAGCAGTGACGGCTCCGCGGGCCAATATTACCATCTGCAAGTCACCCCAATCCTGGAGCGCCGGCCCGATGAACATCTGATCGTCTGGGCAGACGGTGAAGCGCAGCATTGGGCAGAAGTGCCTGACTTCTCTGGATCGGATGAAAAAGACCGGCATTACACCCTGGACAGCGTCTCCGGCGAACTGCGTCTGGGGCCGGCTATCCGCCAGCCGGATGGTACCATTCGCCGGTACGGGGCGATCCCGCCCCGGGGCGCCAATTTGATCTTCCGCAAGTATCGCTATGGCGGCGGCCTTGACGGCAATGTCATGGTTGGGCAGTTGAACACCTTGAAGACCGCCATCCCATACATCGCTTCTGTCAGAAACAGGCAAGCGGCCCAAGGCGGCCTGGACGCGGAAACATTGGAAGCGGCCAAGATGCGTGCCCCGGCCCAGCTTCGCACCCGCGACCGGGCGGTCACCGAAGCTGACTTCGAATTCCTGGCACAAGAAGTGCTGCGGGATACTGGCTGGGGCAAATACCGGGTGAAATGCCTGCAGCCCCGCCCCTCCAGGGAAAGCCGGGTCATCCCAGGCCAGGTGTATGTCCTGGTGGTGCCCCACATCCAGAATCCGGCAGACCGGCTGCGCCCCAAGCCGGAGCATCTGGAACTAGAGGAAGGGGAAGTGTACGACCGGCTGATGGCCCGCCTGAATGAACGGCGGCTGCTGACTGTACGGCTTGATGTTCGCTCGCCAGCATACCATTGGGTGGCTGCCCGGGTGGCGATTCGTGCCGTTCCCGGCACCAACCATGCCAGGGTGGAGGATGCGGTATTGGGAAGATTATACAGCTTCTTGAACCCGCTCATCGGTGGGCTGGATGGTCAGGGATGGCCCTTTGGCCGCGATTTGGTGATCTCCGATGTATACCAGGCATTGATGGGGATACCGGGCGTGCAGCTCATCCGTGATGTCGAGCTGTTCATGACTTCCGCCGGCGAAGGCCCCAGAGGGGATGCCGTAGAAGCGGTGGAAGTGGTCGGGCACGGCACCGTTGCCTCTGGTGTCCATGAGTTGGTTTTCGTCTAGGCTGCAAACAGGACAGCGGCAGCTCCTAAAGCCGTTGGGCGCATTTGAGCAAAAGCGGGATTGGTGACTCGCCTTACCATGAATCATAAAGGTGCCCGCCGCAGCGGGCCACGAACCAGCGTAAGGCTACAATTAGGGAATAGAACATGGCAGTAGTTATTCATCAGTTTAAGATTACCGGGCCGCAAATGTCATTGACCTTTGTGGCGCCTGTTGGTACTACCAACATCGGGCGGCACCCGGACAACGATCTGGTCTTCGTCCATCCCCTGGTTTCCCGCCGCCATGCCAAGTTAGAGACCACCGATGAGCTCTGCCAGATCGTCGATCTGGGAAGTACCCACGGCAGCCAGGTCAACCAGGAACAGCTGGCCTCGCAGAAGCCGTATACGCTCAAATCTGGCGATGTGATCGACATCGGCGCTTTCCATATGGAGTACGAGCAGATCCAGCAGCCGGAAATCGTCACCGGACCAGAACCGGAAGCGGAACAGCCAGATGAAGACGCCCCGTCCACGCCAGCGGCAGCGACGCCAGCACCGAAGAAGCCCAGGGCAACTGCCAAGAGCGCCGACCGCCCCGTCTCAGCCACTTCGGAATTCGCGCCGGTCTCCCGCCCCTTTTCGGCTTATACGGCAAAGCCAGAGCCGAAAGCGGAACAGAACGGAGAATTCGTACTGCCCCCGGGACTGTCGCTCGACCGCAGCAGCTATCAGCAGTTTCTGCCCGACATCTACTACGGCGGCAGCAATCCGTTCATGCCCAGGTTCCTGGCGATGCTGGAATCGATATTGGCTCCAATTGAATGGAACATCAACCATTTTGATCTCTTCTTAGATCCGATGAGCGCCCCCACCGCCTTTCTCCAATGGCTGGCAAACTGGTATGAGATCATCTTCGATGAGTCGTGGGGTGAAGAGAGCCGGCGGACCTTATTGAAAGAAGCGTTTCAGATTTACAATCGCCGCGGGACAGCCTGGGCGCTAGGCCGTATCCTGGAGATATATTCCGGCGTTGAAGTAGAAATTGACGATCAAGATCCCAATCTAGATCGATTCACATTCAACGTCAGATTCCCGCTGCGGGAAATGCAGATTAATCGGTCGATGGTAGAACAAATCATAAATGCGAACAAACCGGCACATACCACTTATACGCTCATGTTTAAGGGTTAATGCAGCAGATTCAGGTGATACATGAGTATGAGTAATCTAATCGGACAACAGCTCGCCCACCATTATCAAATCCAAGCCATGTTAGGCCAAGGAAGGATCGGCACTGTCTACCAGGCAATCGATATCGACACCCATAAACCGGTAGCGGTGAAGGTCATTTCGCTGCAGCTGGCGCAGCAAACCGATTTCCGGCGGCGTTTCCTTGAGGAAATTCAAGCGATTCCCAGGCTGGAACATCCCTCGATCATCACCATTCATGAGGCAGGGGTGGATACCGAGCGAGATATCCTGTACATGACCATGGATTATGTGACCGACCGCAGTCTGACCGCCTATTTGCAGCAGCTGCAGTGGCGAGGCGAACTGATTGATCCGGTGGAAGCGTTCCAGGTCATCGCGCAGGTAGCTGAAGGGCTGCATTATGCTCACCAGAAAGGGGTGTTCCACCGGGACATCCGGCCCAACATCATCCTGTTCAAGCTGGAAGAAGATTCGATCGTGGTCGGCGGCGTTCACCGCCGGGCGATGATCGGCGATTTCGGGCTGGTCACCTTGCTGGAAGCGGAAGCCGAACCATTCGAGGGATCACTTCCCTACTACTCCCCGGAACAGTGCTTGCGGCGACAGGTAGATGGACGCTCCGATTTGTACGGCTTAGGGGTAGTCCTCTACCAGTTGGTCACCAATCAGCTTCCTTTCGAGATCAACTCATTGGAAGACGCGGTGCAGCAGCATGTGAACCAGGCTCCGCTGCCGCCAAGACAAATTCGGCCGGAGCTGCCGTTGGCGGTTGAGAAGATCATCCTGAGAGCGATGGCCAAACGGCCGGAAGAGCGATTCCAAACCGGGGCCGAGATGGCCAAAGCGCTGCGGGAAACGGCGGCGGAAATGGTCGTTTCGCCTACCACAGCGGCGCCAGTGGAAATCAGCGCCATTGATACCGTCTACCTATCACCCGAAAATATCGCCATTTCTACCAGGGAGTGGAGCAGCGTCGAAGACCGGGTGTCTATTACCCAAGACGTCCCCCGCAGCCTGAACCGGCGGATCATATCGATCGGCCGGAGTGAAAGCAACGATATCGCCCTGCCGTCCACCAGCGTCACCCGCAGGCATGCCCAATTGGAGCGCACCGCCACCGGCTGGCAGATCCGCGACCTGGGCAGCACCAACGGGACCCTGCTGGACGGCACCGCCCTGCTGCCCAACATCCCCACAGAGTGGGCCAGCCACCAAACCGTCGGGATCGGCCCTTATTTCCTGCAGCTGCATCCAGGCCAGGGGTTTAACGCGCCTGCCCGCCCCTTTGAGCTGTTCGTGGTCCCCAGCGAAGTCGATATCCTGACCGGCAAGCAAGCGGACATTCAGGTCATTATCAGCAATCAGAGTGAAACCGCCGACAACTACAACTTGGCGGTAGAAAGGCTGCCGGCCGACTGGGTAAGCCTCTCTCAATCATCGCTGCACCTGGCGCCGGGACAACGGGCCGCCGTCAATTTAACCATCAAGCCGTCCCTCAACGGCTCAACCATACCGGGCAAGACGCAGTTTCTGATGGCGGCCACCTCCGAAGCAAGGGATCACGAGCGGGTAGCGATCACCGGTACGGTCAATGTCCTCTCGGCTGATGATGAATTCGAATTCAGCGTGTTCCCAGCCAAGGTCAAAGGGAAAGGAACCTGCCAGCTGCAGATCAGAAATATAGGCATCAAAGACAGCAGCTATACCATCTTGGGCAGCGATCCTGACAATGCGGTTCGTTTTGGTGAATGGCGGCAGCCGGAACAAGCGGCGGCGACCCCTGGCAAGCCGGGACAGCCATCTGCTGGCGGCAAAACGCCTATCGTGCCGCGCTCATCATTTTTGCGCCGGCTGCCGATTTTCAGACAAATGAGCTACGCGCCCCAGCGGCTGATGTCCAGGGTGGTCAATGTCCCTCGCCAGGCGATGAACCGAATTCTGCCCGGCCTGGGCAGCCTGGTCTCCACCGGCAGCATCAGCCGGCAGTTCGGCAAATCAGCTGGTCCCAAGAAAGGAACACCGGCCGCGGCGCAGCCTCGATACCAGAAGCCGGTCGGTGCCCGCGAGGTTATTTACCCTGATGATCTGCGCACCCAGGTCAAGGTGGCTGCCGGGCAGCTGAAGACGGTCGCTATCACTGTCGCTCCCCGGAAACGCACCTTGTTCAGCCGGCATGAGCAGACCCATTCCTTTGAGTTTTCGGTATTTACGGACACAGGAAAGCGGCAGGCCCAGGAAGGGGAGCTGACGGTCAAGCCGCGGCTGCAAACCCGGTTCTCCGGAACCGCCATCGCGGCGATGGTGCTGATCTTCGCGCTGGCGGCCTCGGTCATCTATGCCACCTCCATCAATAAGCCAGCAGCGGCGCTGCTTTTCGGCTCGCAAGATTTGGACCAGGACGGGCTGGCTAACCTGAGTGAAATATATGCCTACCGTACCGATCCCAACAACCCTGACACGGATCGAGACGGCCTGACCGACGGCGACGAGGTGGAGCTGGGATTGGATCCCCATAAGATGGATACCGATGACGACTCACTTTCGGATATAATGGAACAAGAGCTGAACACCAACCCGCTCGTTTACGATACTGACGGCGACTCATTATCTGACGGGTTAGAAGTACGAACCTTGCACACCGATCCCCTGATCGCCAACTCGGATCCGATCATCATCCGGGCCACGGCCACAAACACGCCGCCTCCGGACCTCAGCCCCCAGGCGACACCGGAAACAGCGCCGGAAGTGGAAGCGACCAGCGCGCCGCCGCCCCCTTCATCACAGACCATTCTCACCAGCCTGGCCGCGGACGACGGCACTGTCATTCTAGAGAACGGTGTTGGCGCGGCAGTGATCAGTAATGAGCCGTTCATCCAGATTGGTGACAGTGAAAACAGCGAACGGCAGAGCAAGGGGTTTGTCAGTTTTGACACCAGCTCACTGCGGAGTGACGCGGCGATTCAAACGATTCAACTGCGGCTGAAGCGGCAGGGCATCAGTGGCAGCGCTTACGCATTGGGCCAAATACATGTCGATATCGCCGGCAGAGATGGTTTCAGCAGCAACGCGTCGCTGGAAGCAGTCGATTTCGCTGCAAGGGCCGGCACCGTCAACGCGGCAACTTTGAGCAAAGCAAACGAAGACGATAGTTGGGCCGAAGGGTATCTGAATCTGCAGCTGACTGATGCTTCCGACTTCGGCAGCAGAACACAACTTCGTCTCTATTTCACTTTACCGAACAACGGGGACGGGGTGGAAGACGGGATCGCTTTTTATTCCGGGAACCACCCCAATGAATCATACCGGCCGCAGCTGGTGATAACTTATCAGACACCTTAGTGACCCGACTAGAAGCAACTTGTGACTGGCGCCGGATAATCAACCCGAATAAGAGCCTGTGACAGACGTTAGGCAGCATATGAACAATCTCATTGGAAAACGAATCGAGCATTATCAGATAGAAGCCCTTTTAGGCGAGGGCGGCATGGGGTCGGTGTACCGCGCATTGGATCTGAAAGAGGGACGGCTGGTAGCCCTCAAGATCATGCATACGCATCTGTCAAACAAGCCCCAGTTCCAGCGGCGATTCAGCCAGGAAGCGCAGGCGACCGTCCGTTTCAACAGCCCGTCGATCATCAAGACCTACGATTCGGCCACCTTTGAAAACACACCTTACGTCATCATGGAGTATGTGCCTGGCGGCAGTCTGACCGCTTACCTGAAACAGCTCCAATGGGCTGGGCGGCACATCACCCTGGAAGAAGTGGTCGGCCTGGGGGCCCAAATCGCGGAAGGGTTAGCCTACGCTCACCAACGGGGTGTCATCCACCGGGATATCAAGCCTGACAACATTTTGCTGCGCGAAGTAAACGGCTCCGGACAGCACGCGGTGATCACCGACTTTGGGCTGGCGATCTTGCTCAAAGGGCGCGAAGATGTCAGCACCAACCCCTTCATGGGATCACTGCCTTACATGTCGCCGGAGCAATGCTCCAACCAATCCCTGGACGGCCGCTCCGATATTTACTCGCTGGGCATTATGATGTACCAGCTGGCCACCGGGCAGCTGCCCTTCAAGATCGAATCGCCCGCCGATGTGGTCAAACATCTGCAGGAATCGCCGCTGCCGCCGCGGCTTTTGAACCCCGATCTGCCGGCGCAGCTGGAAGATGTCATTTTGAAAATGCTGGCCAAGAAGCCCAGCGAACGGTACCAGACAGGGGCGGAGCTGGCACTAGCCCTCCGTCAAGTTGACCTGACGGCAGCCGCGGCAAATACGATCATGCCGGGTGTGGGGCAGCAGATTATCACCAAATGGGTAGAAGATCGCTGGGTCGCCAAAGTCGACGTGCGCAACCGCATCGATGCCCGCAAGACCTGGACTGGCGAAGGGAACTACCGGCTGCTGATCGCCCACCAATGGGAAGAAGGGCGGCTGGAAAGCGTCACCAAAGATCAGGTAACCATCGGCCGCCTGCCGGGCAACGACATCGTCCTGGACGACCACAGTGTCTCCGGGCAGCATGTGCGCATGGCGCTGAGTGACAGCGGGTGGCAGGTAGAGGATTTGGGCACCACCAACGGCACCCATCTGGACCAAATCGCGATGGAGTTCGGCAAGCCGCTAGTTTGGGGCAAAGAGCAGACATTGCATATCGGCCCCTACTCCATGCAGTGGCAGGAATTTCAGGAAGCCCATCGCGGCGCCATCAGCAGCCTGCCCCCCGGCAGAAAAACGGCAGCGGCTGCGTCCGCCGCCGGTATCGCTGCCGCCGCGGCAGTGATGGGAACCGCCGCCTCAGCCGCGGCCGCTGGCACGCCAGCGCCTCAACTGGACCAACCGCTGCCGCCGCCCGAATTTTCCGGCGAAGGGAATTTAGGGTTGTCAATCCAACCCCCCGATCTTCGCGTGGAACCGGGCAAAGAGGCCACCATTCAAGTTACCGTAGCCAACCAGGGGGTCACCGTTGAGGATGTGGTGATCCGGTTGGAAGAAAACGGGATGCCGATCAGCTGGATCACCCTGCCGCAGCACGCGCTCAAGCTGATGCCAGATGAATCGCAAACGGTAGCCATGGCAGTCAGCCCGCCTCAAGACAGCAACATTACCGCCGGCAGTCATCGCTATCATCTGATAGCGACCACCACTAGAGGTGAGTCTGAATCGATCCAGGGCAGAATCGACGTCGCCCCCTGGGAAAATTTCTCGCTCGATATGCACCCCTCCAACCTGCAGGAACAGATTACCTGCCGGGTGAATATCAAGAACGAAAGCAACTTCGAGAACACCTTCCATGTGGTAGGTATTGATGACAGCGACGCCTTGGAGTTTGAATTCGGGACGCCGCAGAACGGCATCCTGGTTGACCAGATCGAGGTGGCTGCCGACGGTGAGCAAGCACGCCAAGGGCAGACAGTGCGAATCAAGGCGGGCAGCGAAAGCAAAGTCAGCTACACGGTCGGCCCCAAGAAACGGCCCTGGTTCCGCGCCCCCACCACCCCCTTCTTCTTCAATATTCGGGTGCGCACCGAACTCAGTGAATGGCAGGAACTCAGCGGACAGTTGGAAGTCCGGCCCAGGATCTCCCGCCGGGTCCTGATATTTTTCATCGTTCTGCTGGCCATTCTAGGGCTGTTGGCTTTCTACTCCTACAAACAGATTAAGGCAGACAGTGATGCCAAACTGCAGGAGGCCCAATCGACGGCACAGGCGATCCAGGCAACCGCCGATGCGATCCGGCAGACTGCCGAAGCGGCCCAATCAGCAGCGGAAGGGGCCAGCAGTGAGGCCAGCGCCGCTCAGGCCACCGCCGACGCCGTCCGCGCCAGCCAGGGCGAAGAAGCGGCAGCCGAATTTCAAGCCACGGCCGACGCGCTGCAGGCCACCGCTGAAGCAGCCGCGGCTGAAGCAGCCGCCGCAGAGGCTGCCGCCGCGGGTGCCGAGGGTGCCCTGGCTGACGCCCAGGCAGCGGCCGCCGATGCCGCCGCCGGCGCCAATGCCACCCCGGTGCCGCCACCGGCTGACATCACCATGGACAAGAGCAGCATCACCGAGAACAACAGTGTCGGCGCGGTCATCGGCAACTTCATCGTCGTTCCCGGCAGCGCCATGGCCCCCGGTTCCGGCATCGCCATCGCCGCGGCGCCCGCTCCTTTGCCGGCAGCGTCCAAGACACCGAAACCAGCCAGCGGTATAAACTTCAAGCCTGGTCTGCAGACCGGGGCTAAGGTCACATTGGCGCTGGTATCGGGCAGCGGCGACGATGATAACGGCGCATTTTATATTGACGGATTGTCATTAAAAGCGGCGGAGCGGTTCGACTTCGAAACCCAGAAAAGCTACAGCGTCCGGGTTAGCGCCGATAACGGCTTTGGAGGCACCTTAGAGAAAGGGTTCACTATTGCCGTAGACGATGTCAGCGACACCCCGGCATTTTCGGTGGCTGACGCCAGCGTTGACGAAAATGACGGCAGCGTCACCATTGTTGTCACCATGAGCAACGACAGCAACTCAGACGCCTCGGTCGATTACACCACCGAGGACGACACGGCTGAAGCAGGGGTCAACTACCGCACCGAAGCGGGGACCCTCACTTGGAAAGCTGGCGAGACCGGCGCCAAAGAATTCGACGTCACTATCATCGACAACAAGGCCGATGATCCCGATTCCACATTTAAAATCAAGCTGTCCGATCCGGTCATCGGGGTGATCAGCGACGCCACCGCCATCGTCAGCATTTCGGACGACGACAGCCCGCCCACTCTGAGAATCAGCAATGCTGTCGGCGACGAGGATGACGGCACGGTCAATGTGATCGTGGCCATGTCGGGCGAAAGCACCGAGGATGTGACTGTCAACTACAGCACCAGCGACGGCACCGCCCGGGCAGGCACCGACTACACCGCGGTCACCAACGGAAAACTGACCTGGGCCGCCGGGCAAACAGGAGATATGAACATCCCGATCGTCATGACCAGCGACGATCTGTACGAGCTGGACGAGACACTAAACGTGAGCCTTTCCAGCCCGGTCAATGCTACCTTCGACAATAGTTCCGCCATTGTCACCATCACCAATGATGATCCAAAGCCATCCCTGGTGGTGGCCGATGTGGAAATAACAGAAGGGGCCGGAGACGCCAAAGTAACGGTCACTATGGCCGGAAAGAGCAGCCTGGATGTTACCGTGAACTACGCCACCACCGACGGCACCGCTAGAGAAATTGACGGCGATTACAAGGCGGCGTCAGGCACCTTAACCTGGAAAGCGGGCGAGACCGGCCCGCTCACATTCCTGGTGACTGTGCTCACCGACGGCGTTAATGAACCCAGCGGCAAGGAGACGATCAATGTCACCTTGAGCGC
>JAHEEY010000103.1 GCA_024640485.1 Chloroflexota bacterium
GCAGTTCTTACTGGCAGGCCCGTCTCGATTGCGGACAAAATCTCCTGCACGATGCGGCGATTATCCGCTTTACTGTCCCAACTCAAATACTCCAGAGGATTCAGCAGCGAGTCTATGCTGTAGGGTAGGGGACCGGAATAGCCGACACGTATTGGCAAAATAACGGGAAAGCCTTGCTGCCGGTGGTAGTTGTGCGCCCGGCGTATTTCCGACTGTACCATTTCAGAGTCGATTGACTCTTTGGAAACCAGCGCCAGCAAGAAGTCGGCCGTGCCAATTTGGCCATCTATTTCTTCCAGCCAGGCGGCGCCGGTTCTTAGGGATTCATCAAAATAGACTTGATGGCCTTCGTCTGAAAGCGCTTGCTCCAGATAATTCGCCAGTTCTTTCTCGAGCTTCTGGTTGTGCTTGTAAGAAATGTAGAGCTTCGCCTGCATCGTCCAGACAATGTCAGGGCGACGCTGGGTGCAGTGGGTCACCAAATTGCTGATACATCCGGCCTCGTCCAGCCGCAAGACCAAAAGCCTGATTCTTCCTTCTTTGTTGCGCGCCCCCAGACCTTCGTAGTCAATGCTCAGATCGTAGCTTAACGATCTCAGCTGGTATTCGTCGAAATGAATTGCCAGTTTGGAAATGAGCTGATCCAGATGCTGCGGTTTGGCATGAAGAGTGTTGCCAACAAGTGCTAGATTTTCAGTCAATTGGTACGGTTTACTGCCGTTCCCAATCTGCCGGCCATGAATAATTGCCTCAATTTCTGCGCCTACTTGTCGGGCGCTTGGAATCCGCTGGTCACGGTCTTTCGCCAGCATTCGATATAGCAAATCCTCAAGCTGTGGGGATACATCTGAGCGGAATTCACTAATTCTTGGGAGCGGCTCCATGATAATTGACTGGATGGTGTCTGCGATAGCTTTGCCGGCAAAAGGTACCTGACCAGCAAGCATCTCGAAGAGAACGACGCCAAATGACCATATGTCAATCCGGGCATCCAGTTTCTTGCCCTGGCAAGCTTCCGGGCTGAAGTAGTATGGGGTCCCCATCAACACGCCGGACTGCGTCAAACGTGGGCTGGATTCCATGTGCGCCACGCCGAAGTCTGTCAAGCGTGACGAGCCGTCTGTGTCGAGCAGTACGTTTGCCGGCTTAAGATCTCGGTGAATGATATTCAAATGGTGGGCACGCGTTAACGCGTCCGAAAGCTCCAGCGCAATCTGCAGGACGCGATCAAGGGGAAGCTGACCGTCCTTGTCCAGCAAATCACGAAGCGAGCCGCCCCGAACGTATTCCATGATCAAATAGTGTGAGACCACGCCTGTGATGGGTTCGCGCTCTTCAACCGCATTAAGCATCTTAACTATATTTGGATGATTGAGCTTCCGCAGCGCTTCCCCCTCACGAATGAAGCGGGAAACCAATTCAGGTGCATCGGTGACGAGTTCCGACTTGAGCGCCTTAATTGCCACCGCGCTGCCGGTTTGAAGATCGACGCCCCGATATACATCGCCCATGGCACCATTGCCAAGCAAATCTGTCTGCAGATTGCTGATGCTAAAACGCTCGATTATCGTCTTAGGTGAATGCATACTACCACCGCCGATTTGAATTTCAGTGCTGCTTGCAGCACATCCCATTGCTACAGTATTCGATAACATTAATCATAATATTGGTCAATGGGAAGAATGCACTAGTGTAGGCTAATGGCTCAATTTTGACAAAAAATCTCTGTAACCTTTGGGTACGAAAAACCGCTGCAGCACGCGCTGCGCTGCAGTAAGTTGCTATTGCTCCAATACCAATTGTACAATAATAAACCAGTTAGGGTTGTGCGGCTTCTCGGGAGCGTCAAAGCTAATGTCTGATTTCTGGCTATATTTTCTAAACGGCGCCCTGATGCTAATTGCGCCTATTGGACTGGGACTCCTTCTGGCTCATAGGCTGAAGGTTGGGTGGGGGCTGTTCGGAATTGGCGCCCTGTCATTCATCCTGTCCCAGCTGGTTCACATTCCGTTCAATTGGCTCTTGCTCCGAAAATACCAGATTCTACCCATCGGGCAATCTGATGAAGCGAATCTAGTTCTGATGGCGCTGTTCCTGGGGCTTTCAGCGGGCGTTTTTGAGGAAAGCTTTCGCCTCATTGCCCTGCGCTACTGGGCATCAAATGCGCGAAGCTGGGGACAGGCGTTGATGTTGGGTGCCGGTCATGGGGGCGTGGAGGCAATTCTTCTCGGATGCATCGTACTGATAAACACGACGCTTCTGACGAGGATTGACGCCGGCGCCTTGACCGGTATCATGTCAGAGACCCAGCTCCCCTTGGTTTTGGCACAAATCGAGCAGATGCTTGCCCAGCCATGGTACATGGTCCTGCTGGGCGCCCTGGAGAGATTGTTTGCCATCAGCTTTCATCTGTCGGCCTCGGTCATGGTGTACCAGGTCTTCAAACGTGGCAGATTAAGATGGCTGTTGGCGGCGATCTTATGGCATACTCTCTTGGACGCAGCGGCGGTTTACTTCGTTGTTCAGCAGGGGGCAATTTTTACGGAGGCAGTTCTGGGCGGCTTCTCGATAGCAAGTGTGGGCATCATCTATCTGCTTCGCGAGCCACTTCCAACGAAGGTGATACCAGAGGCGCTGCCGGACATTCAAACAATAAAGCTTGAGAATCTTGATGTAACTTCAGAGACGCTGGACCGAAGTCGATACGACTAGCAGATTGTGTTGCTGAGTAAATTGGTCAAAACTGCCGGGCGCTTCGAGAGGTTCGTGGCCCGCTGGCGACTAGAGGAAATCTAATGATACAGACAGAGAATCTGACACGGGAGTTCGACGGAAAGGCCGCAGTAGATAGATTGTCGCTTGAGATAGGAAAAGGAGAGGTATTTGGATTCTTGGGTCCAAATGGAGCTGGAAAGACGACCACGGTCAGAATGCTCACTGGATTGATAAGTCCTACACGCGGCACTGCCAGGGTTATGAATTATGAAATCGGGGTCGATGACATTCATATACGGAGAAATGTAGGTATCTTGACTGAATCTCCTGGGATGTATGATCGGTTGTCGGCGCTTCGAAACCTGACCATTTATGCTGAGCTTTATGAGGTTGAGCATGTCGAAAGACAAGTCGAGAAGTACCTGCGAATGTTGGGGCTCTGGGATAGGCGGCTAGAGGCGACCGGGACCTTCAGTAAGGGCATGCGCCAGAAGCTAGCCCTGGCGAGATCGCTCTTGCATGAACCAAGCGTGCTATTCCTGGATGAGCCGACGGCGGGACTGGATCCAGAAGCATCCAAGTTGGTACGCGACTTCATCCGCGAACTGCAGGGAGAAGGGCGCACGATCTTTCTTTGTACGCACAATCTGGAAGAAGCCGACAAGCTTTGCGATCGGATTGCGGTATTTAAGACGACTCTGCGAGTGGTGGAAAAGCCGTCCGCTTTGCGGCAGCAGCTCTACGGACGGCAGACTGTATTTCACCTGGTGGAAAGAGCGGATCAGGCTAGAGTTCTGTTGGAGCAGCTGCCAGCAGTAAAAAGCGCTAAGGTAATTGATGAGCGGCTGTTGATAGCCACCGAAGATCCTGACAGAGAAAATCCGAAGCTAATTCGTGCTCTGGTGGAAGCGGATTTCGAGATCAGGTTTGTCGGTGAACTTCGACATTCGTTGGAAGATATATATTTGCAGCTGATAGGGCAGGCCGATTAGAACCGGAATACAGCTTTCTGAGCGCACCCAGGTGAGGTTTCGATGCGAAAAGTAAAAACCATAATTCTGAAGGAATGGGCAGAGGTTTTCAAGAACCGGCTCGTATTATTCACGGTGGCGTTTATGCCGCTTATATTGACAGCACTTCCTATTATTACCTTGGTAGCTACCGGCGGCCTTGAAGACGAAATGTCTACCAGTGTCTCAGGATCTCCGCCCGATGAATTTTTCGGCGAACTGTGTACTGGTTTGAGCGAAATGGATTGCGTTCAAGTTTACACACTGAATCTGTTCGCGATGATGTTCATGCTGCTGCCCGTGGTTATCCCAGTGACAATTGCCGCATACAGCGTAGTGGGTGAGAAGATGGCCCGCAGTCTGGAACCGCTGCTGGCTACCCCAATAACTACTCTGGAACTGCTAGCGGGGAAGGCGGTAGCTGCCTTCGTGCCGGCAGTGGTCGCCACCTGGCTGAGCTTCGGACTCTATGTGCTGTCAGCCTGGTTTGTGGTCAATGAAACAGTATTTAGCTATTTGCTGGACCCGATGTGGCTGCTGGCGATATTCGTGGTCGGCCCGCTATTGACCATTACCGCCGTCAGTACAGCTATCATAATTTCGTCTCGGGTAACAGATCCTCGGATTGCCGAACAACTTTCGGCAGTGGTGGTAGTGCCTATCATCATGATGATGCTTGGGCAATCGGTTGGCTATATCATTCTCGACAAACAGATGATCGTCATTCTAGGCGGTGCAACGGCTCTGTTGGATGTTATTCTCGTCTACGTGAGCGTTCATTTGTTCCAGCGCGACAACATTTTGACCAAGTGGAAGTAAGTCCAGAAGACGAGCAAAACGGGGTTTGTCAAAACTGAATCTTTGGCTATAATCAATGAGCTTTGCTAATGGTTACCCCCATGCAGGAAAGTTATTAATATCTTACACATGCTCTGACTGAAATGGGTGTGCTTGTATCACAGTGTGTCTCGGTGTTCACAGTCATAGTGACTCCCTCGACCGCCGTCGCACCGTGTTAGCCGTACAAGTCCCAGCGCAGGATGAGGAGCATGGAAGCAGAGAGTATCGCAAGAACTCTCAAAAAACATTTTTAAGGAGAATACCCCTATGGCTATTGTATCAATGAAGGCTTTGCTGGAAACCGGCGTACACTTTGGGCACCGCACTCGACGTTGGAACCCAAAGATGAAACCTTACATTTTCACCGAACGGAATGGAATTCACATTCTAGACTTACAGCAGACTCTCGTCATGATCGAGGATGCTTACCGTCTCGTGCGTGACACCGTTGCTGATGGTGGAGAGGTTCTGTTCGTCGGAACCAAGCGCCAAGCTGCGGATACTATTTCGGCAGAAGCTGCTCGAGCCAATCAGCCCTATGTGAGTGATCGCTGGCTCGGTGGTACGCTTACGAACTGGCAAACAATCCGTCAGCGCATTGATTATCTTCGGAAATTGGAAGAGCGTCGCGACTCAGGCGACTTCGACTTCTTGAAAAAACGTGAGCGATTGCGCGTAGAACGTGAGATCGAAAAACTCAACATGCGGCTGGGCGGTATCCGGAAGATGAAGGATTTGCCAGCGCTGGTTTTCGTTGTCGATGTGAACCAAGAAGAGACTGCAATTCGCGAAGCCAACATTCTGAAGATCCCGATTATCGGCGTGGTCGACACAAATTGCGATCCCGATCCGATTGACTACATCATTCCTTCCAACGACGACGCGATTCGCGCTATTAAGCTCATTTGCAGCAAGATGGCTGACGCAGCGATTGAAGGTAAGGCGATGCGTGAAGAGTCAGTTGATGACGAAATCACCAATGTTGACGCATATGCTAGCGAAGAGTTTGACGGCATGGAAGATGCTTCTGACGAAGTACTTCTTGGCGAATCGACACTGGCGAAGCTTCGTGACGAGTCTGACGAATCAGAAGAATCAGAAGAAACCGAAGCCAAAGCTGAAGAGGCTGCCGAACAAGCGACCGATGAGACACCTGCCGACGAGGCATAGTCAGCTCATCGTTCTAGACTAATTGATCCGGCCCATCCGGATTTGGAGAATTTCTTATTATGAACATAACGGTACAAATGGTGAAAGACCTGCGTGAGGCTACTGGCGCTGGTGTTTTGGAAGCCAAGAAAGCGTTAGAGGCGCACGACGGTGATTACGAAAAGGCCGTTGACATGTTGCGTGAGAAGGGTGCTGCCCGCGCGGCTAAGCGGGCTGACCGAGCTGCAACAGAAGGCGTGATTGAGATCTATGTGCACCCTGGCGATCGGCTGGGAGTGATGCTGGAGCTGAACTGCGAGACTGATTTTGTGGCTCGAAACGACCAGTTTCGCCAATTGGCGCATGACCTGGCGCTGCATATAGCGGCGGCAAACCCCAGGTACATGACCCCAGAGGATGTCGACACTGAAGAGCTGGAACGAGAATCCAGTGTCTTGAAAGCCCAGGCTTTGGCCGAGGGCAAACCGGAAGCGATCGTTTCCAAAATCATCGAAGGTCGGATGAAGAAGTTCTATGAAGAAATGTGTTTCATGGAACAATATTTCGTGAAGGATGATAAGGTAAAGATCAAAGACCTTATTACCGAAGCGATACGAACGACCGGCGAAAATGTAATTGTCCGTCGTTTTGCCCGGTTTGAATTGGGCGAAGCGCTTTAAGACAACTTTTTTAAACAAGGGCGTTCATTTGAACGCCCTTGTTCTTAGTGGGGTCGTCCTACATGGGAACTAGTCAATATAATCGCATCCTTTTGAAAATTGGCGGTGAGGCACTCGCTGGACCTGAAGGGGTTGGCATTGATCCTACCCGTGCCGCAGAAGTTGCTAAGATTGTCAAGGACGTCTATGATTTGGGCGTGCAAATTGCATTGGTCATCGGTGCCGGCAATCTGTGGCGCGGAGCGGCTGGTATTGGTCAGGGTATGGAGCGATCGACTGCAGACCATATGGGCATGATCGCCACGGTGATGAATGCTTTGGCTCTGCAAGACGCCTTGGAGCGAATTGGCATTGAAACGCGGGTGCAGACTGCCATTGAGATGCGAACAGTGGCGGAACCTTACATCCGGTTGAGAGCGATTCGCCATCTTGAGAAGGGGCGGGTAATTATCATTGGGGGTGGCACCGGAAATCCGTATTTTACCACCGATACGGCTGGCGCCCTTCGAGCGATGGAAATTGGGGCTGAGGTGTTGGTCAAAGCCACCAAAGTCGATGCCATATATGACGCAGATCCTCAGACCAATCCCAATGCGAAAAGGTTCGAGCGTATTTCGTATATTGATTTCTTGAACTCGCGCTTGCGGGTCATGGACAGCACCGCGGTTTCGCTGTGCATGGAAAATAATCTGCCGATCGTTGTGCTCAACTTCTGGCATGATGACAGTGTGAAAAAGCTCATGTTGGGTGAGACTGTGGGTACAATGGTCTGCAACTTTTAGAACGGAGAGTGTTATGATTAACGAAGCTTTGCATGATGCCAAGGAGCGGATGCGCGGAGCAATAGCGTCGCTTGAACATGATCTTTCAACCTTCCGCACCGGTAGGGCCTCGCCCCAAATCGTCGAGCGCCTCCATGTCGAAATGTATGGTGTTGAAATGCCGCTCAATCAAATGGCTTCGGTCTCAGTGCCAGAACCCCAGCAACTTGCCATTCGACCGTATGACGCCAACGCAATTTCCGCCATAGAAAGGGCGATCTTGAAGTCAGACATCGGTATCATGCCTAATAACGACGGCAAGATTATCCGCCTCAATATCCCCCGTCTCACCGAGGAACGCCGCCGCGATCTGGCAAAGATGTTTGGTAAGCGTGTTGAGGAAGCCAAGGTCGCCGTACGGAATGTCCGGCGTGACATCCTGAATGATTTGCGCGAGTTCAATAACGAAAAGCTGATCGCTGAAGATGATTTTTACCGCGCACAGGACTCGCTGCAGGAATTGACCGACGATTTCGTGAAGCAAATCGACACCATCGGCAGCAACAAACACGACGAGATAATGGAAATATAGTCAATGTTGGAAAGGCAGAGTAAGCCCCTCGATTTTTCTGCTTGCAAGATCCCCGAGCACGTTGCCATCATCATGGATGGCAATGGCCGCTGGGCTCGCAGCAAGGGGTTGCCTCGTGTAGCCGGGCATCGTGCCGGCGCTGAAAACCTCCGCCGCATCATCAACGCGTGCGTGGAATTTGGAATCAAAATCCTCACGATTTACGCCTTCTCGACTGAGAATTGGGGCCGCCCGGAAAGCGAAGTTCGCGGATTGATGAGAATCTTCGCCAGGGTACTTGATCAAGAGATTGGAGAGCTCCACGAGCAAGGTGTCTGCCTCCACCATCTGGGCGATCTGGAAGGGGTCGAGGCAAAGCTGCAGGACAAAGTGCGTCGGGCGATCGAACTGACTAAAGATAACGATCGTCTTGTTTTGAATGTGGCCTTCAATTACGGGGGACGTGCTGAAATACTTCATGCGGTGCGGCAGATGTTGGCTGACGACATTTCTCCCGAGATACTGACTGAAGAGCTATTCAGTAGCTACTTGTTCACCCGTGGGCTAAAGGATCCGGACCTGGTCATCAGGACCAGCGGAGAACTAAGAATCAGCAACTTCCTCATTTGGCAGGCCGCCTACTCTGAGTATTATCCAACCCCGGCATTCTGGCCCGATTTTGGCCGCGAAGGGCTTTATGAAGCAATCGTCGCCTATAATAAGCGAGATAGGCGCTATGGTTTGGTGCCAGATGAATCGTAGCCTCAACATCCCATTGTTCAACTGATATGTTCATACAGCGCGCACTTCTCACACTCATCCTGCTGCCTTTCGCTATTTTCGTGATCGTCAAGGGAGATTGGTACTTCTTTCTCTTCATGTCTGCGATCATCTTGGTCGGATCTGTCGAGTATTCCCGGCTTCTGGGTCGATTGGGCTGGCGAATCCCCATTGGAATTCTTGGTCCCGCGGTGCTTCTTCAATTGATTGCCGGACAGTGGCCGCAGCTTGGATTGGGTGAGCCTGCGCTGGCGATCAGCCTTATGGTGGCGATGGCTTTCTGCTTGTGGTCATATGAGAAGCGAGAGAGTAAGACCGTCCCCGCAGACTGGCTTGCCATGATGGCTGGTATTCTGTTTTTGGGTTGGCTGGGCAGCCATTTCTTTAGACTCAGAGGCTTGTCCGATATGGGTTGGCAATGGACGCTCCTGGCCATGCTGAGCACATGGATGGCAGATTCCGCCGCCTACGTCGTCGGCAAGTTCTTGACAGGCAATGTGCTCGGACGCCACAAACTGTCCCCACGACTCAGCCCAAACAAGACCATTGAAGGGTATTTGGGTGGGGTCGTTTTTGGGACAAGTGTAACTGTGATAGTGGCCGCATCGATTGATTTTCCGGTAGTCGTGGCAATGTTTTTAGGTCTGATTGTTTCTATTTTGAGCCCTTTGGGTGATCTGGGAATTTCCCTGTTGAAGCGAGAAGCGGACGTCAAAGATTCAGGTGCCTTGTTCTTTCAGCACGGCGGGGCGTTGGATAGAACGGACTCGTTGGTGTGGTCTGTAACATTGGCATATTATCTGGCCTTGTTGGTTGGCTGACCCCAGCTGACACTTGATGGCAATAGCGCTTCGGGTTCGCTGTCGTGTCGCTGAAAGCCGCTGAGACGCAATCGATAACCGGCCACAACCTCCCACATACGTATTCTTCTTCACGGCTACGGTCGTTCTAGGACGATTCTCAGCCATCATTATCGGCACTTCGCAACATAGGTCCGGATATGTTCCAAGTAAATACGATTGAGAGATTTATCCTTCAGCATCAACCCAAACATGCCCAGGGTGATTTCACGCAGCTGCTCTATGACATCGCCCTCGCTGCTAAATTGATCTCCCACCAAACCAACCGCGCTGGATTGACCGATATTTTGGGCGGTGCCGGCGAGGTCAATGTGCAGGGTGAGGATCAGCAGAAGCTTGATGTCTACGCAGATGAAGCGCTGGTCCGTCTCTGCGATCATACCGGTCGCCTGTGCGTGATGGCGTCTGAAGAACGCGAAGATGTCATTCAGATACCAGAGCAGTTTGAAAAAGGGTCGTATGTACTGGTATATGATCCTCTGGACGGTTCCTCGAACATCGATGTGAATGTGAGTATCGGGACCGTATTTGGTATTTATCGTTACAAAGATTGGGAAACCAGGGGCCGGCTGGAAGATGTGCTGCAGCCCCCGAGAGATTTGGTCGCGGCGGGTTATATTTTGTTCGGAGCCAGTACAATGCTGGTGTACAGCACCGGCGACGGCGTGCATGGATTCACGCTAGACACCGAGGTCGGCGAATTCCTGCTTTCGCATCCGAACATGAGGCTCCCAGAGCCGCCGGCCTATTTCAGCGTGAATCACGGGAATCTCGGAAAGTGGTCCCCAGCGGTCAAGGCGTATGTCGCTTGGCTGCAAGGTCAAGCCGATGGCGATGTGCCAAGGCTCTCCTCCAGGTATATTGGGTCCCTGGTGGCTGACTTCCATAGAAATCTGCTGCGCGGCGGCATATTCGCCTATCCCGCCGAAATAGGAAAACCAGAGGGCAAGATCCGTTTGCTTTATGAGGCGGGTCCGCTGGCATTTCTTATTCATCACGCCGGTGGCTACGCATCGAATGGCCATGGTCCGATATTGGATATTGAGCCAACTGGTCTGCATCAACGTGTCCCATTTTACATCGGCAATCGACGGTTGGTGGAACGTATCGAAACGTTGCTGATAGAGGAGAAATAGAGCGCCGAAAATCGCAGTAAACCTGATTGACTTGACCTAGATAGCATGTTATACTTTCTTAGCCCATCTAGTGGTTTCCATTTTAACTCACTCAATTGATACTTGGTAAATTGAATGCAGTCAAAGTTGATCTCAGCGTTTGACTTCCCCGAGCGGACAAATGCATGTGGGCTCAGTGGCTTATAGTAGGGCGGATGAGCATTTTTAGGTCCTCTTTTACATACACCTTTCTTAACGGACATTAAATTTCAAATTCAACTGGGATATTGCGAATCGTTGGTGGTGTTTGATTCAAGGTAGCACCCAGAAAACTACGAAGACTTCCGACCGGAAGTAGATGTGCCAGCATAGAACTCCACACCTTTCTGACGCTAATACGTGGACTTGTTGGCGTGGATTGCTTCAATCTGGTGGGTTGAAGTCATTTCCAAAACCAAAGGACAAGAAAAATAGGGCAAGAATAGATTGAAACGATCTTGACTTGGAGAATTCTATATGGAAATTGCACAGCTAGAATCAATGAAAGTGAACGAGCTTCGCGACATGGCGAGACCACTGGAGATCGCCGGTTTCAGCTCAATGAAGAAGATGGATCTCATCTATCAGATATTGCGATCGACCTCAAAAGGGAAGGGGCAAGATTTCCGCGGCGGGGTTCTTGAGATTATGGAGGAAGACAAGCAGCCAATGGGCTTCTTGCGCGGCCCCAGCTATCTGCCGGGACCCGACGATATCTATGTGTCCAACTCCCAGATTCGCAGATTGGGTCTTCGCACTGGTGATATGGTGATTGGCCAGGTCAGGGCGCCAAAAGACAACGAGAAATATTTTAGCTTGTTGAGAGTGGAAGCTGTCAATGGAGCAAGCCCAGATAAGGCGAAGAACCGTCCCCGCTTCGCTGAACTAACTCCTATTTTCCCTGATCGCAAGCTGAAGCTAGAAACCAGTCCGAACATCATTTCAACACGGATGCTGGATTTAGTCGCGCCTATTGGTCGCGGACAGCGTGGCTTGATCGTATCACCTCCTAAAGCGGGAAAGACCACAGTTTTGAAAGACATCGCCAACGGTATTTCTGAGAATTACCCGGAGCTGCACTTGATGGTGGTCCTTATTGGCGAACGGCCTGAAGAAGTGACTGACATGAGTCGTTCGATCAACGGCGAGGTGGCCAGCTCTACCTTTGATGAGCCAGTTCGGCAGCATTGCCGCGTCGCCGAAATGGCCCTATCGCGGGCCCGGCGATTGGTCGAGGACGGCCGAGATGTTGTTGTTCTGCTAGACTCCAT
>JAHEEY010000521.1 GCA_024640485.1 Chloroflexota bacterium
AAGAGTACTATTTATTATGCAAGTTTGGATTACTCAGCTGCGCAAAGGGCTGCTCGAATTTCTCGCCCTAAATATTCTGGCTGGTGAAGAATCTTACGGATACGAAATCGTCCAGAAATTAAAAGGGTTTGAAGGAATGGACATTACCGAAAGCACCGTCTACCCCATTCTAGCCCGGCTAAAAAAGGAAGGGTTCGCCAAAGTTCGAGTTGGCGCATCCCAGGGAGGGCCACCCCGGCGGTACTACAGCTTGACCGCTTTAGGACAGGCTCGCCTAAGTTACATGAATGTGTATTGGGATTCACTGAATCTATCCGTAGACTCCATCAGAAAGGGAGAATGATGATGAGCATGTGGAAAGCCATAGAAGTTGAAATCGACGGCTATTTGACGCAAGTAAAAGCCCACCTGGGCAATCTAACAGGGGAAGAGGTGGATGAGATCCTCAGCAGCATCCGATCTCACATTGATACCGCATTGGCCGAATACAGCAATGGGGATTCGGATCTGGAAGCCGTGAAAGCGGTACTGGCAGAACTGGACCCGCCAGAATCCTATGCCGAGAATTTGCTGTTATCGGCAGAAGAGCCCCCATTGGAAACACAATTTTCAAAACATGCTGCGATCGGGGCAGCGCTGCTCCCCTTCGGCATCATCCTGGCGTTCACCATGATGAGCGTATCGAGTTCAGGCAGTACGACCTATGTCGATGGCACGGCTGTGGTGGAAAGGGGCCGGAGTATCTGGCAGTGGCTGGCTTCATTCATCCTGATTCCTCTGGGAATTATCTCACCCTTTGCCGCCACCAGCTTGGGGCTGATGGGAATTTCCAAGATACGGAATTCGAAGGGAACGATCAGTGGGCTGCCGCTGGCATTCTTTGTCACCGTTTTCTATCCCATCATCATCCTGGATACCGTCCTCTTCATGATTGCTGTTTCTTTGTTCCAGGAAGCATCCTACTGGAACATCGCCGCGGTCATCACTTTGGCGCTGATCCTGGCACTGGATTATTACGCCGTCCGAAAGGGTTGGAGAACCGCAGCGGGGGCTATCTAGAGCAATCCGCCGGCGGGCTACTCAATCACCGGCAGCGGCATCAGCCTCTGGGCCAGCAGGTTGGTCACCCCGCCCTGCTGCTGCACATCCCCGCCGATCAACAGCAGCCGAGTCGATCGGAGCATCTGGTGGTAGCGCTGGTAAACAGCCGGCCGGACGATGACATTGACCATGCCATCCTCATCCTCCAGGGTCAAGAAATGGAACCCTTTGGCGGTGGGCGGCGCCTGGTGGACCACCAGCAAGCCGGCGACATAAGCATATTTCCCCTGGCGGCAGCTGGACAAAGCCAGACTGCCCAAAATCCCATGTTTCTCCAAAGCTGCCCGGTACAAGGTCATGACATGGTCCCCTGGCGACAAGCCCATCACCTCCTGTTCCGCCAACATCGCGGCAGCGGTTGACAGGGGGGGCAGCGAGACCGCATCGTGGGCGAATATCAAATCCAGTTCGTCCTCCTGATAGCGCAGGGTGCCCAGCTCCCACAGCAGCTGCCGGCGAGGGATCTCCCAATCATCCATCGCCCCCGACATGATCACATTCTCCACCACCCGCCGGCCGATGCGGGTACGCTTACAGAAGTCCAGCAGCGACGAGAAGGGCTGCTGCGAGCGGGCATCCATGATGCGATCGACATGATCTTCCCCCAAACCCTTGACATAACTAAGCCCAAGCCGGATACGCTCTCCTTCAATGGTGCAGGGCCCCTGGCTGCGGTGCAGGTGGACCGGCAGCACGTAAACCCCCTGGCGACGCAGCTCATTGACCAGCACCGCCGGGTTCCAAAAACCCATCGGCTGGTTGTTCAACAACGCGGTATAGAAGGGGATCATGTGGTAACGCTTAAGCCAGGCGGATTGGTAGACCAGGACGGCAGAGGCGGCGGCATGGCTTTTGGCGAAAGAATAGCCGCCAAAGGCCAGCAGCTGTTCAAAGACTTGTTCGGCCACCTCATCGGCCACGCCGCGATCCTGAGCCCCGGAAAGGAAAGCCGAACGGAAACCGGCGATCTGTTCCGTGGCCCGCTTGGAACCCAGAGCCCGGCGCAGCTGCTCCCCCTGTCCTGGGGTGAAACCAGCCAGATCCCGGGCTACCTTGAGTACCTGCTCCTGGAACAGGATAACCCCCAAGGTCTCTTTCAGAGCGGGCTCCAGGCTGGGGTGGAGATAAGCGACCGGCTCCAATCCCTGCCGGCGGCGTAGAAAAGGATGGACCATGTTGCCCTGGATAGGGCCGGGCCGGATCAAGGAGATGGAAACGATGAGATCGGCGAAACAGCTGGGCTTTAAGCGGGGCAGCACCTGAGCCTGGGCCCGGGACTCAACCTGGAAGACACCGATGGTATCCGCCTCGGTGATCATCTGGTACACCGCCGGGTCGGCCAGATCCAGCTGCTCCAACCCGGCTGGGGAACCGGTTGTCTCTTCCACCAGCCGGGCGGCGTCGCTGATGGCCGCCAGCATCCCCAGCCCCAGGATATCGATCTTCACCAGCCCGACATCCTCCAGGGCATCTTTATCCCACTGGACCACTACCCGGTCAGCCATAGTGGCCGGTTCGGTAGGCACCCGGCCGGTCAAGGGGGAACCGGTGACGATCATGCCCCCGGAATGAATCCCCAAATGGCGGGGGAACCCCTCTATCTGCCGGCTGAGATCAAGGAGCATATCCAAGGGGGCCTGGTCTGACTCCTTCTCTAACTCGGGCGGCAGATCCGTTTCCAGGGAATGGACGGCGGTGGCGATCAGATCGGGCGACAGGCCCAACGCTTTGCCCACATCCCGAATGGCGCTGCGGGAACGGAAGGTGACAAAAGTGCAGGCCATCGCCGTATGTTCGGCGCCGTACCGCTGGTAGATATATTGGATCACTTCTTCACGCCGCTGGGCATCAAAATCGATATCGATGTCGGGCACCGTCTGCCGTTCCGATGACAGAAACCGCTCAAACACCAGATCGTTGGCAATGGGGTCGATGGGGCTGATGAACAGCAGATAGGCTACCAATGAATTGGCCGCCGAGCCGCGCCCCTGACAGCGGATCTGGCTCTCCCGGGCATAACGGACGATATCCCAGACGATCAGAAAATAGTTGGCTAGACCCGCCTGCCCGATGACCGCCAGCTCGTGGGTCAGCTGCTGCTGGACCCTGGCCGGCGGCGAGGCATACCGCTGCGGGATCACTTCCCAACATAAACGGTGCAGATAGGCGCTGCTGCTCATCCCATGGGGAGCTGGAAAGTGGGGCAGATCTTGAAGCCCATAATCTAATTCAAATTGACAGCGGGCGGCCA